>CP004391.1:900000-1135000 GCA_000973525.1 Pasteurella multocida subsp. multocida OH4807
AAGAAGCGTTGAGGTTCACAAGCGAAGAACTTGAGCGAGCTAGAGAAAATCTCAAAAAATCTAAGAGCGAGCTTGATAAGAAAGAAGCTGATGCAAAACAGAAAGCCGACGAAGCAAATAAAATCAAGCAAGAGCTAGAGCTTAAAAGTAGACAAGATTCAAGCTTGGAATCATTGAATGCGTTAAATAAACGCTTGGCAACTCGTAGAGAAAAACTCACTGATCAATATGAGAAAGATTTAAACATGATTAAATCACTCACATTGAGTGAAGAACAAATTAAAGCACAAGGTTTTAAAAATATTGAGGAGTTGCAAAAGGCTCACACTGAAAAATTAACAAAACAGTATAAAGAAAGTCTAGCTGAAATTGAAAAGGCTGAAAATCAAAAAGGGAAAAGTGGTACAAAATCACTTGCACAAGATCATCTTTCTGCACTTGATCTACGATACGCAAGTGAAACACAAAAGATTGAATTAAATCATCAGTTACAGATTAAAAAAATTCAGCAAATGTCGATCTCTGAAAAAGATGCTCGCGCGAAAGGTTTTTCATCTGCGCTTGAGTTACGTAAGCACTATCTCGCATTAGAGAATCAAGCTTTTGATAAAGCGATGACTGATCAAAAAGAGAAAATCAGACGTGAAGAACAAGAACGTTCTGATAAAGTGCGGTCGTTTTTTAACGAAATTCGCGGTAGTGGGAATGATCCATATGTTCAAAATGACATTATTCGTGATGAACAACTTGCGAAAGCAGAAGAAATGCACAAACAGCAATTGTTAAGTGTTGAAGAATTTGAAAAAGCGAAAGCAACAATTGAAGACGCATACAGAAAGCGCAAAGAAGATTTAGATAGAGAATCTGCGATAGCGCAATTAAGCGCGGCCGCTTCATTGTTTGACGGATTAGCCGGTTTAATGGAAGCGACTGCTGGTAGAAATTCTTCTGCATACAGAACGATGTTTGCACTTTCAAAAAGCTTTCAAATTGCGCAATCATTACTAAATCTACATGCTGCAGTAATGAAAGCAATGAACGATCCAACAGCTCTTACACCAGCGCAAAAATTTGCAAACATGGCAGCGGTAGCAAGTGCTGGGGCAAATGTACTAAACCAATTAACGAGCGTGACAATATCTGGTGCGCGTGCAATGGGCGGTCCAGTAGGTGGTGGTCGTGCATATCTCGTTGGTGAAAAAGGTCCAGAAATATTTGTTCCTGGTGCAAGCGGTCAGATTACAAGTAATGAAAATCTGAATAAAGCACTCGGTGGTGGATCCAATAAAACGGTTGTGATTAATCAAACGAATAATTTTGATTCTAGCAATTCAGATAATGTGGAACTCGCTAAGGTGGTGGCAAAACAAACAAAAGCGGTTGTGTATGAAGTGCTTAAAAATGAAAGTCGTTCTGGCGGAATGTTAGGTGGTAGATGATGACAATTGAAACATTCAAATGGAAATCACAATGGGGTATGACATCTGAAATGACAAAAAATGTGGATGTTGTGAAGTTTGGTGATGGTTACGAACAGCGATCATCAAAAGGACTAAATGATCTTATTCAAACATCCAATGTTATTGTCAGATTAAATAAACGGGTTCAAGAAAACGATATTAACGAGTTAAAAGTGTTTTTAGCAAAACATCTATCGCTATATGCGTTTTACTGGACTCCACCTGGTAACAGCGGAAATATCCTAGTTGTTTGTGATAAATATTCCACAACGGATAATGGCGTATATATTGATTTTGAACTCACATTTAGACAAGTTTTTAATTAATGTGATTTATATAGAGTGGTTTTTCATTGGAGCAAATATGAGCATTTACGGACAACTTCAACAATACGCCGCACACGGTTGGATTGAATTATTTGAGTTAGATCTCACTAAGTTTGGCGATATTGTCTATCGTTTCCACGATGGATTAAGCCCGTTAGGACAAGCTATTGTGTGGCAAGGGCAAGAATATACGCCTTATCCAGTGAAAGTTGATGGGTTTGCAGTTGATGGGTTAAATCCAGTCAGACCAAGTATTACATTCTCGAACCTTGGCGGTGCAATTACGCTTGTTTTGGCAAAGCTAAAAGGCATTGAGGGCGCAAAACTCACACGTAAGCGGACAAAGATTATCTATCTTGATGCAGTGAATTTTGAAAACGGCAATTTGACAGCCGATCCGCACGCGCATTTGCCAGACGATGTTTTCTATATTTCGCAAAAGACTGCGGAAAATCATTTAACAGTCAGCTTTGAATTGTTGCCAGCAACAGATCTTGAGGGTGTGAAATTGCCTCGCAGACAGATTGTGGCGCATTACTGCACGCATAAATATAAAGGTCAGCTTTGTGGATATACAGGCGATAAGCCGACTTGCTCAAAAACGTTAGCAGATTGCAAAGCGCATTTTGGTGAGCACGCAGAACTACCGTTTGGCGGATTTCCAAGTGCTGCATATATGAGGGTTTAGCATGAAACATATAGATGATGCAATAGCGCACGCCAAGCAAAGTTATCCGCACGAAAGTTGCGGTTTTTTTGTGCTTAAAAACGGGAAATTACAATACGTTGCTTGTACTAATCTCGCGCAAGACACCGAAGAAGAATTTTTGATCGGTGTTGAGGATTACGCGCGAGCGGAAAAAATCGGTGAGATTCGAACGGTGGTTCACTCGCATCCAAACGAAAGCTGTTTACCGAGCATTGCCGACCAAGACGCGCACAAAGTCAGCGGTTTGGAATGGTGCATTATTGGGCTAGAAGATGATGAGGTGTCAACTCATTTTATGCCAGCAATTACTGCAATTCCTGATTTATACGGACGAAAATTTATTCACGGCATGACCGACTGTTACGGTTTCGTGCGCGATTGGTATCAACAAGAATTGGGCATTGAGCTGCCGAACTACAATAGAGTTGACGGATGGTGGAACGAGGGCGGAAATCTCTATGTTGATAACTTCGAACATGCAGGATTCTATCAAGTTAATGATTTACAAGTTGGCGACATGATTGTAATGCAGATTAACGCAACTGTACCCAATCACGCAGGTGTATATCTCGGAGATGGTTTAATCGGGCACCACCTCTACGGGAGACTATCAAGTAAGGACGTATATGGACAATTCTATCGCGACAGAACAACGCACATCATGCGACATACGAAAAATACGGCTCAAGGGTGAACTAGGTAAACGATTTGGCAAGGTTCACAAACTGGCAGTGAAAACACCAGCAGAGGCAATCCGTGCGCTGTGTGCGATAAAAAAAGGTTTTAAGGCATTTCTATTGAAGTCAGAAAAACACGGCATTATGTACCGATTTTTAGCACAGAAAGAAGAAATTGAGGGCACGCCAGAAGAGTTTCAAATGCAGTACGGTGCAAAGACAGAATTTCATCTTATCCCTGTTTTCAGAGGATCGAAACGTGGTGGGTTATTCGGTCTGATCGCAGGTGCCGCACTGATTGGTTTGTCAATCTGGAACCCTGCTTTTCTTGGTCTATCGACATTTGGCGGAACAGGTATGCTTGCGAATGTTGCGACTGTGCCGTTTATGATTGGTGCATCTCTCGCACTTGGCGGAATTTCGCAGTTACTTACGCCGATTCCGAAAATGGATGGTCCACAAGAACGTCCTGAAAATCAGCCGTCTTATTTATTTAATGGCGCAGTTAACACGACACAACAAGGTCAGCCAATCCCGCTGCTTTATGGCGAGTTGATTGTTGGTTCTGCGGTCGTTTCTGCAGGTTTAACGGATAAAGATATCCCGATTGATAACCGTCAAGAAGAACAACAAAGTAACGGCAAACTTGGACTAAAAAAACTTTTCAAGGATTCTTAATATGAAGCAGATAACAGGGAAAAAAGGTGGGAAAGGCGGCGGCGGTGGTGGCAGAACACCTGTAGAAGCTAGAGACTCGCTTCGTTCACTTTCCTACGCTAAATTCATTGATGTTATTTCTTGTGGCGAGATTAATGGACCTGTTGATGGGCTAAAGTCGGTTTATTTTGGTGATATTCCGCTTCAAGATGAGAACGGGAATTTTAACTTTAAAAACGTTGCGATCGAATATCGCACAGGTACTGTAAAACAACCACCATCCGAGATTTGTGAAACGACAGAAGTAACAACAGATATTAACACTGAGGTTAAAAAGAATAAGCCAATCATCCGCTCCATTACAGCTCCAGAAGCCGATATTGCTCGAGTGACAATTACTGTACCTGGATTAAGTCATCAAAATAAAAGCAATGGCGATATTAACGGCACAAAAGTTGAATTACAAGTTGAGTATCAGGCAAATGGCAGTCAATGGGTTGATGCAGGTCAAATTGTCATTGATGGCAAAACAACATCATCATACAACAGAGAACACAGTTTTAGACTGACTGGCGAGTCGCCATGGAGTGTGCGTGTAACGCGTTTAACAGAAGATTCTGACAGCCAAACGTTACAAAACAAAACGATTTTTTCAAAATTAACGACAGTATTTGAGGAAAAATTAACATATCCAGGTGTTGCGTATGTTGGCGTACAAATTGATGCCGAACAATTTAGCTCAATACCTGCACGAGGCTATCACTGTCGTGGAATTAAGTTAAAAGTGCCGTCAAATTACGATCCAATCACGCGCTTATATACAGGCGACTGGGACGGCACATTTGCTGTTAAATATTCAAATAATCCAGTTTGGATCTATTTTGATTTACTCACTAACGAAGAATATGGCGCAGGTGAGTACATCAAAGAAGATATGCTCGACAAATGGTCGATGTATCAGATTGCTAAATATTGTGATGAATTAGTGCCTGACGGTTTTGGTGGATATGAGCCACGCTTTACATGCAATGCGTATATACAGACTCGACAAGAAGCAATTAAATTACTACGCGATCTGACGTCAGTCTTTCGTGCAATGAGTTACTGGGCAAGTGGCACGCAAATACTTGTCCAAGACTCACCGAAAGAGCCGATGTATCAGTTCAACAACACAAACGTTGTAGATGGCCAGTTTAGTCGTTCTGGCTCAAATATTAAAACGCGACACAATGTTGCGCTTGTAACGTGGAACGATCCAAAAAAATTCTTCAAGCAGTCTGTTGAATACATCGAAGATGCCGACGCTATTATAAAGATGGGCTATATTTCACAAACCGAAGTTGTCGCATTTGGCTGCACTTCACGTGGACAAGCGAGACGTCTCGGTAAATGGCTACTCTATACAGAGCAACACGAAAGTGAAGTAGTAACATTCTCGTGTGGTCAAGACGGCGCAATCCCTGTTCCTGGTGAAGTGATTCAAGTATCAGACGTTCACCGAGCTGGCGAAAGACGAGGTGGCCGCGTTAAAGTTGGCTCAACTGTCAGTAACATCATTCTTGATTCGGCAGTTGAAATCACGAAAACTGCAACAATCAGCATCGTGAATGAAGAAGGTAAACTTGAACAACGCAACATTACACAACGTGGCAGTTTAACAGAGATTAACATCAATCCAGCGTTCACTTCTGTAACAGAAGATAGTACGTGGATCATCGCAAGTAGTGACATTGAGCCTGAGCTTTATCGTGTTGTTGCAGTAGCAGAGGGTGAGAACGGCACTTATACGATTAGTGCAGTAAGTTACAATCCGTCAAAATTCGCACATATTGAAAATGGCGAGAACCTGATTGAATACGATACAACGAACAATACGCTAGAAACAGGCGTTAAAAATGTTGTAATCAGTGATGAAATCTATCGTGGACTGGGTGGTAGTATTCAAACTAAGATCGTTGTAAGTTACGAGCCTGCAACCTCGCTCACATCGCGTTATCAAGTTGAGTATCGCGCAGGTAATGATAATTGGCAGCAGTTAGAGCCGACAACACTAACGTCTGTAGACATTCCAAATGTTAGAGATGGCATTGCTTATCAGATTCGGATCAAAACAAGTAACGTCTTGGGTATGTGGTCACATGATGATCCTGTAACAACATACGAGCCAATCGGTAAGCTACGTCCACCACACGATGTTACTAACCTGCGTCACAAAGTGGTGGCGCAAGAAGGTGTGTTCTTGGTTTGGGATTTGTCACCCGACATCGATCTTGAGTATTACGAGATTAAAAAAGGTGACACTTATGAATCAGCGCAACTTGTTGCGAAAATCAAAGCTAATGAGTTTAATCTCGGTTTTATTCAAGCTGGCAATCATAAGTATTGGTTAAGTGCGGTTGATTCATCAGAAGTGAGATCTGAAACGCCAACAGAAATTCAATTCACTATTTCAAGCGGTGAAGTTATCAATCTAAACGCCGAAATTGTCGGCGATGAGGTATTGCTGACATGGAATGAAACGCAAAACAATTCATTCTCGACAGAGCTTTACGAAGTGAAGAAAGATAATGAAGTGCTTGCGTTAGTGAAAAGTACCTCGTTTAAGTTCAAAGCGGATTTTAGCGGTAACAAGACGTTCAAAGTGACAGCAATCGATCTTGGTGAAAATCGAAGTGAACTAGCACAAGCGCAGTTGATCATTCATCAACCGACACAAGTTAGCATTTCTCAACAAGTTATTGATAACTACGTCATGTTGCGTTGGCAAAGTGCGAAAGCGACATTGCCGATTGTCTATTACGAGTTGAAAAAAGGCGACACGTTCGACAATGCTGAGTTCATCACTAACATTGACGGATTAGCGTTTCCTCAGTTCGAAACTGTTGGTGGATTGTACAAATACTGGATCGTCGGTGTAGATAGCGCAGGCAATCGTGGTGAGCCTCAGTTCACGCATGCGAATGTTGCACAACCGCCTGATTATATACTGAAATACGACTACAACAGCGAATATGATGGTACGAAAAACGGATCGGATAAGATCGACGGTAAACTTTATCTTCCGCTCAAAAAAGAGACGTGGAAGCAACACTTTCAGTCAAACAATTTCACCTCGCCAAAATCACAAATTGATCGCGGATTTCCACTTTATCTACAGCCAACTGCTGCAAGTGGATTTTATGAAGAAGAAATGGATTATGGCACTGTATTAGCATCATCAAAGATCTCACTCACTCCAAAAATTGTGAGTGCGGGTAATTATGATATTAGCTATTACATTGCAGTAAAAGAAAAGGCAAGTGATAGTTGGCGCGAACACAATCAAGCGTCTGTGTATGAGACGAATTTTAGATATTTGAAATTCAGAATCACAGTAAGCAATGCACGACAATCTGTTGTTATTGAGCAATTGAATTTGAAACTCGATCAGAAACAGAAAACCGATGGCGGAACAGTGCAAGCTAACGCAAGCGATGTGAATGGAACGTGGGTAAGCTTTTCTACGGAGTTTATCGATGCGTCAATTCCTGTTCTCACACCACAATCTAAACAACCACTTTTTGCAACATCAGACTTTAAAGATGAGCCGCGACCAAAAGGATTTTACGTTTTCTTATTCGACAAGAATGGAAATCGCGTAAGCGGTAAAGTTGGCTGGGTTGTAAAAGGGGTATAAAAAGGAGTAAACAATGGCAGATTTTAACAAGCCGACAGTCGATAGTCATTACACGCAATTCCCGAATGAAATTAGAGCCGCCATTAGTGCGGCTTTATCATTTCTAGACGGCGGATCGCATATTAATATTCCGATGAAAGCGAAACGCTGGAATCCAACAAGCAAAATTTTTGAGGAATATAGTGGTACGCAATGGGTGCCGATGGCGAATGAATACAAGTTGCCAGTTGACTACAATGTTTTGCTTAATAAGCCAGTTCCGTCGTCATCAACAAACAGTAACAGCGAAACGACATTCGCAAATTCAAAAGCTGTGAAAATTGTACATGATTTAGCGAATAGTAAACAAAATCCAGCAACTACACTAGCAGGGTATGGCATTACTAACTTCAAAATCGAGACAGCAAACGGCAATGCGAATAATTATAAAACGGATGGAAATTATTATTTTGCGAGCGGTCAGAATCTACCAAGCGCAGGCGCATGGCATATTGAAGTGGTGAGCGGTGGCGCAGCAAACGCAATCAGACAGATTGCAAGGAAAGCTAACGATTCAGAAGTTAAAGAGCGATTTTTTAATGGATCAAGCTGGTCTGAATGGAAAAAAACAGGCAGTGACGGCTTACCAGTTGGTAGTATTGTCGCTTTCCCAAAAAACATCACTCCAACTGGTTTTTTGAGGGCAAACGGCACGACGTTTAATCAAGCGACATACCCAGATTTATACGCTGTAAACGGAAATAGCAATAGATTGCCAAACCTTACTCGTTCTGATGTTGGTATGACAGCGTATTTTACAACAGATGCAATACCCGACGGATGGATTGCATTTGATAGCATTCGCACAACAGTTACGCAGCAGAAATATCCAGAACTTTATCAACATTTAGTTGCAAAATACGGCTCAATTTCAAATGTACCACTTGCAGAAGACCGCTTCATTCGTAATGCAGGAAATGGACTAAATGTAGGTCAGACACAAAATGATGAGATTAAAAAACACGTTCACAGAGTTGGAACGCATTGGATTGGCTCAGATGATAATCGGTACTTTTTTAATTTATCAGAAGCAATTTATGATTCGCGATTAAGAACAGCACCGACTAGCGATTCATCTTTAGATGATAACGGGTTTATGCTTCCACTTTTAAGTAGTCCAATGGCCACTGGGGGAATAGAAACTAGACCTAAGTCTATCATTTTAAAGCTATGTGTTAAAGCAAAAGATAAATTTAATGACGTGGTATTTTGGATTAAAGCGTTTGGTGAGATTGTTAATACTGGTACATTAGATGCTGGTACATTAGCGCAAGAGCTTCAGAACAAATCTAACATCAATCACACTCATAATGTGAGTGATATTCTTGATTTCAATCAAATAGTTATAGATCTCATCAATCAAAATAATGGATTTACACAGAATTTAGAGCAGAACGGCTGGGTTAGATTGCCAAGTGGTTTTATTGTGCAGTGGGGATATGCGAATTGTAATTACGACACGATTCAAACCATTTCTTTCAATATTACATTTGTGAATAAATGTATAGGAATTGTATTTGGACAAACTGGACAAAATGGAAATCATTTACAAATAGGCAATTATAGTGGGCGTGTCGGCGAAATTAGCTACGGTAACGTAACCAAGACTAACTTTAAACTAGCGAACGATGGTGCTTCATGCAGAGTGTTTTGGGTTGCAGTAGGCAATTAAAAAAAGGGGGGGATATGTATTTTTTTAATAAAAAAGATAACGGTTTCTATGTTGACGGCATTCATGAAATCACAAACGATATGATTGAAATCACAGAAGAACGTTATAGAGAATTAGTTAACGGTCAGACAAACGGAAAGATCATTACAAGCGATGAAAACGGTCCAATTTTGGTTGAACCAGCACCGTCTAAATTTCATGAACTAGTTAATGGTGAGTGGGTTATTACGCAAGAAAAACAAACTCAACTCAAGCGTGAACTCATTAAAAATCTGGTTGATAGTGTTGATGATACAGCAGCCAGCATTAGTGCAAAATGGACTCGATTTGCTGAAGAATATAAAGAACGTGAGGCGGCAGCGATTGCATTTAAAGAAGCGAATTTTAATGGCGAGGTAAGCATTTATATATCAAGTTTTGCAACAGTCGCAGGTCTTGATAATAAATCTGCGTCACTTCTGATTCTCAAGCAAGCAGAGGGCTTACGCGCATTGCAAGAACAGCTTGCAGTTCAGCGAATGCGTAAGTATGAGTTAAGGCATGATGAGTTGAGTGATGAAGAACTGCAAAATATTCATGATGATATTATTTCAAAAATGCGACAGCTAGCGGAGGCACAACAATGACGGAAAGTAAGGTTTACTTAGCGTTGTATAAAGGACGAAAAAAAGGGAGCAATCTTACTGCACTTTTGGCTAGATTCTCTGACTGGCTCACTCGAAAGCTCACTAAAGGCGAATATTCACATTGTGAGATTGTGCTTGTTAATGACGGTCGTACGATCTGTTATTCTTCATCTGTTCGCGATGGCGGTGTACGCAAAAAAGAAATGATCTTAGATCATGAAAAGTGGGACTTGATTACGCTTGAAAAAGTGAGTGAGTTTCAAGTGCGACAATATTTCGAAAAAACGAAAGGTGCAAGATATGACTTTTGGGGGGCACTCGGAATTGTACTTGGAATCAAGCAAAAACGCAGCAAGTTCTTTTGTAGTGAATGGTGCTTCAATGCAATCAAGAATAGTGATCAAGGTTGGCGATTTAGTCCAAACGATTTAAACGAGATTTTTAGAAATTACAACTAAACAAAAGGGCGTTTAGCCCTTTTTGTTTTGTCTTAAGTTCAGTTATATATTAATCTTTCCAATAAGATTCAGAATAGATCACGTCATAAATTAAACGTCTAAATTCTTCTGGATTTTCAAAATCATATCTATAAATAAACTTTCTTGATTTATGAAAATCTGAATGATCATTCAAAACAAGCAAATCACCATTTGCTCTATAATATTTAATCTCAAGAATAAGGTGTAAAAAAATTCGAGATTGAGGGTGCTCTACATACTCATTGTATGTATCAATAGCTTTTTGAATTTTTATATTGTTCTGTGTTCTTATATCGTCATCATCTTCTTTTAAAAGAAAATCAAATGATGTTTTTGCAATATCAAAATTTAAGCTATCTAAGCAAGTTTCTTCAACTGATGCTCTTGTGTTTTTTGGCGGTGTCGCCACTACATATGAATTGACTCTTATATAATCATCGTCTTTAATCCAGTTCGGCATAAAATCATACTTAAAATATTCCTCAAAAGATTCTTTTTGATAGATTGGATTCTTTTTCAGAAAACAATCTATATGGACATCATTTACATTGACTATGTTTAATTCGCTATCATATTCAATAGCGAATAACTGATAGTTCTTAATATTTCGACCACAAAGCCAATCAGATGGCTCATCTGTCGTGGAGTATTTTTTTCCATTGATTATAAAGAAATTGAGTTTTCTCATTTTGAGTCTCCTTTGTTCTGTTTATGTGTATATTGTACAATATACATTCATTAAGTCAAGCGTTTTTTTCGAAAAAATCTAATAGTTTTTTCAAAGCTTCTGGTCTGCTGCAGTTCTCTTTTTCACATACAGAATCAAATCGATTCACTAACTCTTCTGAGACGCTAAGACGAATAGACTTATAATGCTTCTTCGCATAAGCATTTGCATTTGCTGAGATGTCTTTCTTTCTCTTTTCTGATAATTTTTCATAAGTCATTCTATAATCTCCATTTCTTTTCTTGTTCCAAATGTCAATGCTTTTATTTGATTTTTCATGATGTTAAACGCCTCTTTGTCTTTCTCAATCATGTAGAAGTCTTTGATATTATGCTCTAAACACGCGATTGCAGTTGTTCCGCTGCCAGCAAACAGATCTAACACACTCTCAACATCGAAACTACCAACAAGATCGTTGATCATGTTTTGATTTTTCTGATATTTATAAACAAGATCGGTTTTTGGTGCATGAAAAATACTTGGAAAATACGCGGTTTTCTCATCGCTATACGTGTCATAGCGTTGCACTCTGCGTCTGTCAAATACTGATTTCTCACCACGTTTTCTGAAATACATCACGTTGCTATGCACAATGTGTGGTTGTTGATAGCTTTTATTTTTTGTCGGTGTCATATGACTAATAACAAGTTGAAATGCGAAATCTAGATCACTTAATTTATACAAATCTAACGCTTGATGCATTGAGCAAATCAAGACTAAGTGTTTATAGTCGAAGTTGTTTAATACCTTTAATAAATCTTCACCGCTCATTTCAAAAGGAGGGTCAGTAAATATCATATCGACAGATGGCAGTTCTACGTTTGCGCTGTCCGCATTGATTAATTTAATCATAGTTTCACACCTGTTTTTTCTTCATAGATTTTTTGCACTGCACTTTTTGCATCTGCTTTTTTGTTGCTTTGCGCAAAAGTTATAAAGTGCGGTAGATAAAAATTAAAATCATTGAGTTTATATTTATGTACGCTCATAAATTCATTATATTGACGAGCTGTTAGCATCGTTTTTAATTGCTCGCAGAACACATTAAAAAACTCTTTTGTTTTGTTGCCGACAAGCGTTGTCGCAAATAAAATAAACACGTCTTGATATGTCTCATTGAGCAGACGTTCTTTTTCAGCTCTAGCTTCTTGCTCAAGTCGCAACTTTTCAGCAATCTGCAATGCTTTGCGATGTTTTTCTACAAGTTTTGCATCATAAAAATAAGATTTAATAAACGGAACTTCAGAACTCGCTTTAAAATTAGGCGTTTTACTGCCACACTCTGGACAATTGTCTAATGTAATGCTGTAAATGTGTCCGCAGCAATTGCAGAAAATAAAAGGTTTTCTCATCTTTGAATTTATTTTTATATTTTCCCAATCCACATGATCGGACGGTAAGCCATGCTTGGCTATGTTGTAACCCGTCAAGTCGATGATTTTAGCCATTTTACCAGCGCGTGGGCGCAAGACACGTCCGCATATCTGACGGTACAAGCCAAAACTTCTGATTTTTCTTTTTAAAATCAAAATGTCAGCATCTGGCACATCAAAGCCTTCACTTATCATATCAACTGCAATTAGCACTTTGATTTTCTTATTCTCAAAGAAATCAAGAATGCGCTGAATTTCATATTGCGGTAGCTCGCTATGAATCACTTCAGCAGAGACACCATACTTCCTCATTATGCGTAATTCATCGTTTGCATTCATGATGCGCGGTACAATTAAGATAGCTTGCTTGCCTTTTCCGTAGTGCAGATATGCGCCGACTGGCGAAGCGGCAACATACAACTCTTGTGATTTTTTCTTATAAAAATCTTCGTTCTTTTTTAAATTTTTAAGTAATGATAAACCGCTATATTGTTCATATATTTTTGACTCACTATTTTTAAAATCTTGTCTATTTTTCTGTTGTATCACATCATCAAGCGGTGTGTTGTAGTTCACGCCAGACATTGCGATATATGCTTTATATTCACTCAAATAGCCTTCGGCTATTAATCGCTCTGTACCGTTTTGTTGATAGCCTTCTGCTTGTACAATGCGATCAAAAAAGCCGTTGAATTTTTTAATTAGCGGTAGCCCATCGTTGCGCACTGGCGTTGCCGTAAAGCCAATGCAGCGACCGCCAACGGCGTTTAACATTGTCTCCCACTTGTTATCTTCTGCGAAGTGATGCGCTTCATCAATTAAGATGATGTACTCTTTTGAGAAGTCAAAGTGCAACTTCTCACGCTTAAAGTGAGAGTTCCACGTATCAATAGACACGAGCACAAGATGAGAGCGAGGAGAAATAAAATGCGCGCCGTGCTTATTGACATTATTTGTTGCACAAGTGCGTTTTGTCGCACTTGAAGCCATAATTCTGTGAGTTAAACCGAATGCCGCCAGTTTCTCACTGGCTTGTTTAACGAGCACGTTGCGATGACAGACAATCACAACTTGCTTGTAATGTTCAGCAAGTTTAGCGATGATGGGAGTTTTGCCTGCCCCAGTATCTAGCTGCACTAAATCATTAGTACAGCTAGAAATGAGTTGTTGGAGGATGCTTTCTTGATAATTACGAAGTTTCATTTTTTTATCTTCTTGACGGCAATACGTGTTTGTATTTCTCGATCCAGTAGCTTGCTTTTTCAGATTTTAAGCCTCGTCCAAGATCTTTTTCGCTCATTGTCTCTAGGCAACGTTTACGAATACGTTCTGCCCACTCGATTTGTTTTGGCGTACCTTTTAACGCTGGTAAGCCCATGATTTTTGCGGTTTGCGCTGTTTTTTCTGCTTCTTCAATTAATGCCGCATTTTCTAATGCTTCGATTGCTGCTTCGATTTCTTCTTGCGCAATCTCTGCGTTGCGAACTGCTTTCAAAAAGCGAGCATTAGAGATGTTATCTAAGTTTTGAGCCAACTCTTCTACCGCATCAAATAACCATGTGATTCTATTTTCAAGAGGAATTGAGTTAATTGCTTCTTGTGACTCATATAAACAAGAGTTTGCTACGCTTGGAAAGCGTTCTCTATTCGCTTGTCTTGTGTCGAAATCGCCGTTGTATACTTCAGCCAAGTATTGAGAATTGAGCATTGCTTCTAAATCAGATGCTCTTAAATTGTTTTTTCTGTTTGTTGCAAGAATTGCAAACGCATATACAGCTAATAAATGATCATTAGCTTCAAATCGTCTTGTGTTGACGATTGTGTTTAATTTATCTTTTGCTGCTTTAGTTAAAGTTCTCATTTTGAGTCTCCTTTTTTCTGTTTATGTGTATATTGTACAATATACATTAAAGAAGTCAAGCGTTTTTTTAAGCGTTTTTGATAAAACATCAAAAATGTGACATTTATCACAAAATTAATTTTGAGATTATTGATTTTAAATTTTAAAGACTGTTTGAATTTTATATTGTAGATGTGCCACAAATGTACCATAAAAGGTACCATTTAATGCTAAAAGATATGAATATTTGACGTGTAAAATTCTGTGATTGGCTTTGTAAGTCATTGAGTTAATTTGTTATTTAATATTTAACTATAAATAAAGCTACGCACTTCTAAGCCGTAGGTCATTGGTTCGAATCCAATAGGGCGTGCCATATTTATACACTTTATTATATAACTTTAAAAAGTTTTTAACTTAATACTCAAAGAGATAATTCTTATCTTATATAGTTTTCCCCCTCTGAAATCGCCAGTCTATTCTCTATTTATCACTACTGAATTTTACTACCAGCTTTTAACTAAAGGCTAAAAAGGAAGAGTTTGCCCCAACACCAAAAACTCCAAAAAGATTAGTAGATAAATTTTAACACCCAAAAGTAAATTAATGTAAATTTAGAGTAAATTGCATACATAAAACGTATATATTTTGTATAGACTCATTAAATTATTTGTATATAATAAGTACGTCTTCTATCCAAGAGACAAACAACTTGAGGGTTAAATAGTATTTAACATATCTTAATAATTAAGGATTTTATATGCAAAACAAACATAATATTTTTACACTAGCACTTTTAACACTGATCAGTTCAATGAGTTATTCTGCTATCGATACCAAAGGAAACATTAGTGAAGGTACTGATGCTGGAAAAATGTAGATGGAGAGAACAATATTGCTCTTTCTGCAAAAGCAGGTCAAAATGTCACCGGTAATACTAACGTAGCTCTTTCTGCACAAGCAGGTCAACATGTAACTGGGACAAATAATATAGCTATCTCTTTTAAAGCTGGTCAACATGTAAATGGTAACAGTAATATAGGTATAGGACGTCAAGCGGGCTCAACTGTTACGGGTTCATTTAATATTGCTCATGGCTATGGCGCAGGGCAAAAGGTAGACGGTTTTTCAAATATAAGCACTGGCACCTATAGTGGAGTGAACACAACTGGTATTGCTAATATTTCGAATGGTGCATACGCTGGACAAACTGTTGAAGGAAACGGAAATATAGCTACAGGTAACGCTGCTGGTGTGGGAATAAAAGGGGATAATAATATTGCTATTGGAAATGGTGCTGGAACTGTTGCTAATGTAGAAAAATTCATAAATGGCGGTCATACACCAAAATCTAAGCTTAACGATAATACAATTAACACCCCAAAACGCACTATCAGCCGTTCTGTAAGTGTAGGGACTAAAGCAATCTCCATGGAAGATGATGCAGTTTCATTAGGTAGCTATTCTGTAGCTGATACAGCTAAAGGCAGCGTAGGATTCTTAGCAGAGGGTAATGATCAGAAAGATGCAACTTGGAAATCAACTCATGCGGGAGTATCTGTCGGTAAAGACAGCAAAAATCCAGCAGAAAGAATCACACGACAAATCCATAATCTTGCAGCAGGTACAAAAGATACTGATGCCGTGAATGTTGCACAACTTCGTAAAGTGGATGATAGAATATCTCACCTCAGAATTGACTTTAACCATTTAGAAAATCAGCTTAATCGCATGAACGCTAATTTAAAAGCTGGTATTGCTGGGGCTACAGCAATAGCAAACTTACCACAAGTTTTCCGTAACGGTCAGTCGATGGTTTCTGTCGCTGTTGGTTCTTATAGAGGTCAATCAGCTGTAGCATTTGGAGTTAGCCGTATGGCAGATAATTCACCAATTGTATTTAAAGCATCCGGTAGTGCGAACTCACGAGGCCACTACAATGTTGGTGCTGGTATTGGTTGGGGTTGGTAATTTAATCGCATATCAATAAATTACTACATTAGTATGCGGTAGAGTTTGTTTTATCGCATACTATATTGAACAATTGATTTATCTACTTATTCCTAAAACACTCCAAAATAAAAATGGAAAGTTGTTATACTTTCCATTTTTGTTTGTCTAGTATGATTATTTCACGATTTCACCTTTAGCTTGTAGATCTGCATGATAAGATGAACGAACAAACGGTCCACAAGCGGCATGCTCAAATCCCATTGCCTGCGCTTTATCACGAAATTCATCAAACTCTGCTGGCGGCACGTAACGTGCAACAGGTAAATGATGGCGACTTGGCTGTAAATATTGTCCTAAAGTCAGCATAGTTACGCCATGATCGCGAAGATCTTGCATTACCTGCAGAATTTCCTCATTCGTTTCACCTAAGCCAACCATTAACCCAGACTTTGTTGGAATATGTGGAAACATGGTTTTAAAATCTTTCAAAAGTTTTAACGACCACTCATAATCTGCCCCAGGACGAATTTCACGATATAAACGGGGCACATTCTCTAAATTGTGATTAAATACATCAGGTGGGTTATCTTTCAATTTATCTAATGCCTGTTCAATTCTTCCACGGAAATCTGGCACCAAAATTTCAATTTTGATTTCGGGGTTCAGCTTACGAATTTCTTTTACACATTCGGCAAAATGTCCTGCGCCACGATCAGGCAAATCATCTCGGTCTACAGAAGTAATCACCACATAACGTAGTTTCATATCCTGAATAGTTTCGGCTAATTTACGCGGTTCTTCTGGATCAGGCGGAAGGGGTTTACCATGTGCCACGTCACAGAAAGGGCAACGACGGGTACAAATCGCTCCTAAGATCATGAAAGTTGCCGTACCATGATTAAAACACTCATGCAAATTAGGGCAAGATGCCTCTTCACACACGGAATGTAATCCATGGCGACGCATGCCATTTTTGATACTATCAATTTTTGCAGAGTTCGCAGGTAACTTGATTTTCATCCAATCAGGCTTTTTCAATAGCTCTTGATTAGGATCGATATTTTTCACAGGGATAATGGACGTTTTTGCAGCATCACGATATTTTACGCCACGTTCCATTTTAAAAGATGTGCCCATTTTACTTCCTTCCTCGAATCAGGTAATCTGAAAAGTGCGGTCTTGTTTCATGACTTTTCAAATTTCGTTGATATGTTAAAATTTTGTTGCATTATATCCTAATAATTGGGCAAAGTGTGTAACTAATTTAGGGGCAACTTTTTCGCAAGTAGCTTCCGAGCGTTCAATAAAATCCGCTAATTGACACATTTCTAGTCCAGAATAGCCGCAAGGATTAATAAAATGGAAAGGCGATAAATCCATATTAATATTGAAGGCAAGCCCGTGAAATGAACAACCTTTACGGATTCTCAATCCTAAAGAACAAATTTTCTTTTCGTTAATGTACACACCTGGGGCATCTGGCTTTGGATAAGCTTGAATATGATAATCCGCCAGTGTATTAACGACAGCCTGTTCAAGAGTAGTCACTAAATCGCGCACCGTCAAATCGCGTCCAAGCGTTTTTTGGCGTTTAATATCAATAAGGACATACATCACTTGCTGACCTGGTCCATGATAAGTGATTTGCCCGCCTCGATCTGACTGAACAACAGGAATCGCCGTTTGCTGCAATAAATGCTCTGCTTTTCCCGCCTGTCCTTGTGTGAATACCGCAGGATGTTGTACTAACCAAATTTCATCTTGTGTGTCCGCACCACGTTCATCAGTAAACGTTTGCATCTGATGCCACACGGCTTGGTAATCTTGCATACCTAATTGGCGTACCACAAGGGTCATTGCTTCACTCATTTTTACTATAACACCATTCTTACGCCATCAATTTTCGCTAACTCAACATAAAGCACTTCAACTTGCTCAATATGCTCTGCAATAATATCAATAGATACAGAATTATACGTTCCCTTACTGCTTAATTGTTGACGCGGGTTATAATCGCCTTTTGCATGTTTTTGCACTACTACAACCACATCATCAATCAAATCAATGCGATTGGCACCCACTACTTTAAACGTAAAAGCACAAGGAAATTCCAAAAGATCTTTCAATTTAGCTTGTGGAAGATCATTAAGTTGTACTGTTTTATTTGTCATGTTGTTATCCTAAAAATAATCAAATCTTTATCGCACTGAAACCACGTCAGAGCAAAAATCACCGAGTAAAGTCGTGATTTCAATATGGGGATGTTTTTCAATTAATCAAATAAACTTTTTACGGTTAACACTAACCAATCCCATGCTTTGCCAAAAATGCTACCTTCTTGCACATCTTGCATCACTTGTAACTCAATTTTTGCAACATCTTTACCGTCAAGTTGATAGACCACTTGCCCAACCACTTGCCCTTTTGCTAATGGCGCTTTTAAATATTTTGTTTGCAATTCATAACGGGCTTTGAGATCCGTTTGTTTGCCTTTAGGAATCGTAATAAACCTGTCCTCTAATACACCTAAAGTCACATTACTGCTATTTCCATAGTAAACCGCTTGTTCAGAAACCGCTTTCCCCGCCTCTAATGTTTTCAAGGTATCAAAGTTAGCAAACCCCCATTGTAATAATTTTTTGGTTTCAACCTCTCTACCTTTAATTGTTGGGACTCCCATAACCACCGAGATTAAACGCATACTATTGCCATTTACTGCAGAAGAAACGAGGTTATAACCTGCTTTGTCTGTATGACCTGTTTTAATCCCATCAACTTGTAAGGTTTTATCCCACAATAAACCATTGCGGTTATTCTGTTTAATTTTATTAAACGTAAAATCTTTTTCTGCATAAATACGATATTCATCAGGCAAATCATGAATTAAACGTGCACCGATAATTGCCATATCTCGCGCAGAAGAATATTGGTTTTCATCATCTAATCCATGCACAGTAGTAAAATGCGTATTTTTCAATCCAAACTGTGTCACATATTTATTCATCGCACTGACAAACGCTGGCACAGAACCCGCAACATGCTCCGCAATTGCCACAGAGGCATCATTTCCAGAGACAATAATCACACCACGATTTAAGTCTGAAACTGAAACTTGTTGGTTTAGATTTAAAAACATTTTGGAAGAACCAGGGAAGTTTTTACCCCAAGCACTCTCACCAATGGTAACCATATCATTATGATGAATCCGTCCTTGCTTCAATGCATCACCAACTACATAGCTCGTCATCATTTTTGTGAGTGAGGCAGGGTATTGGCGCTGATCTGGATTGAGTGATGCAAGCACGGCACCAGAATGATAATCCATTAAAATAAATGTTTGCGCATTTAATTGCGGCGCAGCAATGTTATGATTTATCTCCTGCGCGAAGGCAACAGGCGCAATAAATAAACTTGCTGCGAATATAATTGGTGTATTTTTTACAACTTTTTTAAACATACAATCTTTATCCTACATGTAGGTTAATTACTAAATGTGTACACAATTAATGGTTTTGAATAATTAAGTTTTCTTAATTGTGCTTTTAATTCATCCACCTCAGACTTTTCAGTAAAAGGTCCAAAATATAGATCAACTTTGCTCTCATTTTCCTTCAACTCAATATGGATATCATCACGTCTAAGCCGTTTAATGAGAGACAACGCTGATTCTTTGCTCTCAAAATTAAGTACACGAATTTTATATGTCGTAATGTGTTCAATTTGTTTACTTTTCTCACGACCTTTGCTTATAGTAGTTTTTTCGCTATCAACAACCGAGATTTCTAACCGTTTCAATACCTCTTGATTTTTCGCCAGCTTCGCTAGAGTTTGAGTTGCTGGGCCTGAAATCTTTCCTTGTTGATCAACTGAAAAAATTTCAACTCGGACGTTGCTGAGTCCACTCCCAATGAGACCAATCTCTTTTGCTGCAGTACGAGATAAATCAATCACTCTATTTTTAACAAAGGGACCTCTATCATTAATACGAACAATTACCTTACGATTATTACGCAAATTTGTGACGAGCACATAAGCGTTCATCGGTAGACTTTTATGTGCAGCAGTATAGCGGTTTTCATTATACACTTCTCCACTTGATGTTTTTCTGCCGTGAAATTTACGGTGATAAAAGCTTGCTATACCTTCATCAGAATAGTTTCTTGCCTCATGCGTTGTCTGAGTCCGATAACGAACCCCCTTAACCACATAAGTATGTGATTTAATTTCAGGCTGTTGATGCAGAAGAGTAGGACCTGGTAACCCAAATAATGCCTTTGTGGTTTCAGCCTGCACGTATACAGTAAATAAGACGGCTAAAAGTGCGGTCAGTATTCGAAAAATTTTTTGTTTTATCATAAATAAGCTCTGATGTTTTTTTAATCATAATCTAAGATGATTAAAATGCTAATTAGTTCCCTTAAGAAAATGGTCTTTATGGGTATGAATTGACATGATTAGACCAAAGCTTGCCATTAATGTCACAAAGGAAGTACCGCCATAACTGAATAACGGTAAAGGAACGCCCACTACAGGTAAAATACCACTTACCATACCAATATTAACAAACACATAAATAAAGAAAATTAACGTAATGGCACCAACAAGAATACGCCCAAATGCCGTCTGAGCATGTAAACCAATCATCAGTCCTCTTCCAACAATAAATAAATATATTGCCATTAAAATAAGAAAACCGATCATGCCATATTCTTCACTTAACACAGCAAAAATAAAATCCGTATGAGGCTCGGGTAAAAATTCCAGTTGTGATTGTGTTCCTTCCATCCAACCTTTTCCACTTAATCCTCCTGAGCCAATCGCAATTTTCGATTGCAGAATATGGAAACCTGCGCCCAGAGGATCTTTCTCAGGATCAAATAACGTTAATACTCGAGTACGTTGGTAATCGTGCATGAGATAAAACCACATAATTGGAATAAACCCCGCCAAACCGACCAGAGCAATAAGAATAAGCCACCAGCTCATCCCAGCAAGAAAGACAACAAACAATCCCGATGCACTCACCAGAATAGAAGTACCTAAATCAGGTTGAATAGCCACTAATAGTGTTGGAATTAAAATTAAAATTAAAGCGATAAACGTACGACTTAGCTTGGGAGGTAAAGGTCGTTTACCTAAATACACCGCCACCATCAATGGTACAGCCAATTTCACAATTTCAGATGGCTGAAAACGAAACAACCCCAAATCCAACCAACGTTGAGCACCTTTACTCGTTGTGCCAATGGCATCGACCAAAATAAGCAATACAATCCCTACCCCAAATAATACAGGAGCAATACGTTGATAAAATTTTGGCGGAAACTGTGCCATCACAAACATCACTGCAAAACCCAGTGCCACTTGAACCAAACGTGTTTTAAACATTGTTTCATTCCCACCAGATGCACTATACAGCACTAATAAGCCATAACCTGAAATGGCAATGAGACCAAATAACAGCCATAAATCAATATGTAGCTTACGCCATAATGAGCGCCATACATTTTTCTCGCGCATTAGTCTGTGACCTCTGATATCATAGTCTGCTCGCTTGATGGCTGACCAACTTGTGGTAAGCGTTGATTCAAATAATAATCCATGATTTGTCTCACTACGGGCGCTGCTACGCTCGATCCTCCCCCAGCATTTTCTAAAATAATAGCAATAACAATTTGCGGTTCGTCATAGGGAGCATAAGCCGTAAACCACGCATGGTCATGTAATTCTTTTTTCAGTCCGCTGGCATCATAAGTTTGATTTTCTTTTAAACTAAAAACTTGTGCTGTTCCTGATTTTCCCGCCACACGATAATTTGTGCCAACAAATGCTTTACGTCCTGTACCATTCGCTGAATTGATCACATTATACATGCCTCGTTTTGCTGCGTCCCAATAAGCTTGTTTCGGTTCCGTAATATCATCATATAACAACGGATCTTGATACAATTCAACCGCACTGCCTTCGATACTTTTCATTAAGTGTGGCGTATGGACCTTACCATTATTCACTAACACACTGGTCGCTTTTGCAACTTGTAGCGGTGTGGCAATCCAATACCCTTGACCAATTCCCACAGAGATCGTATCACCCTTTACCCAAGGTCGTTTATGCCGTTTTTGTTTCCATTCTCGACTCGGCATAATCCCCGCTGTTTCTTCTTGAATATCTATCCCCGTTGGTACCCCAAAACCAAAGCGTTTCATCCAATCTGACAGACGATCGATCCCCATGTTATAAGCCGTCTGATAAAAATACGTATCAGACGATTCAACAATCGCTTTATTCAAATCAGTTTGTCCATGACCTGTTTTTTTCCAATCCCGAAATCGCTTAGTGGTATTCGGTAAAACCCAATACCCGGGGTCAAAGATCGTCATATTCTGTGTAATGACGTCTTCCTCAAGTGCGGCAACACTAATAAATGGCTTAACGGTTGAAGCTGGAGGATAAGCACCTTGTGTCACACGGCTATACAGGGGGCGACTCGGATCATTTAATAAACGCTTATAATCCGTGCTAGAAATCCCACCAACAAATAAATTGTTATCATAACTTGGCGTAGAAACCATCGCTAAAATACTATTATCTTTCGGATCCAACACGACAACGGCACCTTTTTGATTGCCCAATAAATCTGTAATGTAACGTTGTAATTCTAAATCAATGGTTAAATGAATACTTTTACCGGCAATAGCAGGTTGCTCACGTAATTTACGAATCACTTTACCTCGGTTATTCACTTCGACTTCTTCAAATCCTGTTGTACCATGAAGTTGTGATTCATAATACCGTTCAATACCAAGCTTTCCGATATCATGCGTACCCGCGTAATTAGCATACTTTCCTTCTTGTTTCAAACGTTCTACATCTTTGTCATTAATTTTAGCTACATAACCTAAAATATGCGTTAGTGGCTCACCGTATAAATAGTGACGTTTAAAATAAGGTTTCACTTCTAAACTAGTAAAACGATACTGATTAACAGAAAAACGCGCAATTTGTTCTTCGGTTAAATCTGACTTTAATAAAATCGGGGTATAGCGTGACGAACGACGACGCTCTTTTTTAAAGGCTTCAATATCCTCATCTGTTAAACCAACAAGTGTCCTAAGCTCATCAAAAGTGCGGTCTAAGTTTTCTACTTTTTCAGGTACAATATACAAACCAAAAAATGTCAAATTTTCAGCTAATAATTTACCATGCCGATCGTAAATTAAACCACGAGTCGGCGGTAAAGGAAGGAGTTTAATCCGATTACCATTTGAGCGTGTTTGATAACTTTCATAATTCACGACTTGCAGATGATATAAATTGGTTGCCAAAATAGCAGACAAAATCAATACGAAAATAAAGGATACTAAGGCACGACGTGCAAATAAATTACGCTCCGATTTTTTATCTCGAATTAATTCTTGTTGTGGTTGTGACAACAATTTTTTTAATTTCATAGTCAAATCAGTCAGTTATTCACGATGATAAGGATGGTTAGCCGTCAATGACCACGCACGATACAAACTCTCAGCGACCACGACACGAACTAAAGGATGCGGTAAAGTAAGAGGCGATAAAGACCAACTCTGTTCTGCTGTGGCTTTACATTCAGGAGATAACCCTTCAGGTCCACCAATCAGTAGGCATACATCACGGCCATCTTGTTTCCAAGCTTCTAATTGACATGCCAATTGTTCCGTTGTCCAAGGCTTACCTGGGATATCAAGTGTCACAATTCTATTTCTGCCACAAGCAGCCAACATCGCCTTACCTTCTTGCTCTAAAATGCGTTTAATATCTGCATTTTTACCCCGTTTCCCTGCGGCAATTTCAATTAATTCGAAAGGCATATCTTTAGGGAAACGTCGTTGGTATTCTTCAAAACCCGTGCTGACCCAGCCTGGCATTTTTGTCCCGACAGCAATCAATTGGATCTTCACAAATTAGCTCCACAATTTTTCTAACTGATACAACTCACGGCTTTCTGCCTGCATAATATGCACGATTGCTTGACCTAAATCGACCACGACCCAATCCGCAGTGTCCATTCCTTCATCACCAAATGTTTCAAAACCTGCTAACTTACATTCTGTAATCAAATTTTGTGCTAACGAGGCGACGTGGCGGCTGGATGTCCCAGTACAAATTACCATATCATCTGTAATAGGCGATTTACCACGAACATCAAGATGTCGAATATCGTTTGCTTTTAAGGTATCTAATTTGTCAATTAAAAAATCAGTTAAGGTCTTCAAATGCTTATCCTTCTACTCTAAAAATTACGTTTAACATGGCGTTTATTCGACAATGTGCGGTGAGAATGTGAATGATTTTTTGCCATTGAAGTATGCCGTTTTACGCGATAAGGCTTTGGCAGTGTTAATAGTGCATGAACATCATACTGGCTCACTGGAATACTGTGCCCGATATACTCTTCAATAGCAGGCAAATTCATCGCGTATTCTTCACAAGCAAAGCTAATCGACACTCCACTTTCACCAGCTCGCCCCGTGCGACCAATACGATGAACATAGTCCTCTCGATCATCAGGTAAATCATAATTAAATACATGCGTCACATCCGCAATGTGCAAACCACGTGCTGCCACATCAGTTGCTACTAAAATATCCAACTGCCCTTCTGTAAATTGCTTCAATAATGAAAGACGTTTTTTCTGAGCGACATCGCCAGTCAACAAGCCAACACGATGCCCATCTGCCGCTAAATATCCCCAAATATCTTCACAACGGTGTTTAGTGTTTGCAAAAATAATACAACGCTCTGGCCACTCTTCTTCTAATAGCGTCAGCAATAGTGCCATTTTGTCTTGGTTTGAAGGATAAAAAAGCTCCTCTTTAATCCGATGACCTGTCTTTTGTAAGGGCTCAATTTCTACATATTCAGGATTATTCATGTCTTCAAACGCTAATTCTCTTACTTTGTAAGACAACGTTGCAGAAAAAAGCATTGTTAAACGCTGTTGTGGTACTGGGCATTTCCGTAATAAATAACGAATATCTTTGATAAACCCTAAATCAAACATACGATCCGCTTCATCTAATACAACAACTTGAATATGCTCAAGACGTACAATCCCTTGTTTCACATAATCAATGACACGACCCGTCGTCCCAATGAGAATATCTACGCCCTCTTCAATCGCTTTTAACTGCTTATCATAACCATCGCCCCCATACGCAAGTCCCGTTTTTAATCCTGTCGCTTTGACTAACAATTCGGCATCATTGCTAATTTGGACAGCCAACTCACGTGTTGGGGCTAAAATTAAGGCTCGTGGTTGTGAATAGGTTGTAGATACGTCTTCTCGTTTCTCTAATAAATGATGAAACGTAGCCGTTAAAAATGCCATGGTTTTACCTGTTCCTGTTTGCGCTTGTCCCGCCACATCTTTTCCCATTAAACTGATGGGCAAAGATAGTGCTTGAATTGGCGTACAGTAATCAAACCCTTTCGCTTGAAGTGCTCGTAAGACATTGCTATTTAAAGGTAAATCCGCAAAACGGCATGGTGTTAAATAATTCTCTTGCATAAAAAATGATAAATCTCTGAAAAAAATTGTGCTAAGAATAGCACGAAGTACAAAAATCCCCAAAAAATGCGCGTACTTTTCCAATTTTTTCATAAAAGTTGGCGCTAAAACTAGACAGTAGAGGGTTTTAGTGATAATTTACGCCTATTCAAAAAAATCACATATTCATTCATTTATTCTTTTATCAAATCAATAACAACCCTCAAATATTATGCATCTTACAGAACTAAAAAATAGACCAGTTTCTGAACTTGTGGAACTTGGTGAAGGTCAAATGGGCTTAGAAAACTTAGCCCGTTTACGTAAACAAGACATCGTTTTTGCTATCCTAAAACAACACGCTAAAAGTGGCGAAGATATTTTCGGCGGTGGTGTACTTGAAATTTTACCAGATGGTTTCGGTTTCTTACGTTCCGCTGACAGCTCTTATCTTGCTGGTCCGGACGATATCTATGTCTCACCGAGCCAAATCCGCCGCTTTAACTTACAAACAGGTGACAAAATTGAAGGCAAAATTCGCCCACCTAAAGAAGGTGAACGCTATTTTGCATTACTCAAAGTTGATCAAGTTAACGACGATAGACCCGAAGTTTCACGTAGTAAAATCCTATTTGAAAACTTAACCCCTCTTCACGCTAATTCACGTTTAAGAATGGAACGGGGTAATGGTTCAACTGAAGATTTAACTGCGCGTATTCTTGACTTAGCCTCGCCAATTGGTAAAGGTCAACGTGGTCTGATCGTTGCACCACCTAAAGCAGGTAAAACGATGTTGTTACAAAATATTGCACAAAGCATTACCCACAACTATCCAGAATGTGAGTTGATCGTTTTACTTATCGATGAACGTCCTGAAGAAGTCACTGAAATGCAACGTTCAGTAAAAGGAGAAGTGATTGCTTCAACCTTTGACGAACCTGCAACGCGCCATGTTCAAGTTGCTGAAATGGTAATTGAAAAAGCAAAACGCTCTGTTGAACACAAAAAAGACGTGGTCATTTTACTTGATTCTATTACACGTCTAGCCCGGGCTTACAACACTGTGACGCCAGCTTCAGGTAAAATCTTATCTGGTGGTGTGGATGCCAACGCATTACATCGTCCAAAACGCTTCTTTGGTGCAGCTCGTAACGTAGAAGAAGGTGGTAGCTTAACCATTATTGCGACAGCCTTAGTCGACACTGGCTCAAAAATGGATGAAGTGATCTTTGAAGAGTTCAAAGGAACAGGGAACATGGAGTTACATCTTTCACGTAAAATCGCAGAAAAACGCGTTTTCCCTGCTATCGATTTCAACCGTTCTGGTACACGTAAAGAAGACTTACTCACAACACCTGATGAACTACAAAAAATGTGGATTCTGCGTAAAATCCTTAACCCAATGGGCGAAGTGGAAGCAATGGAATTCCTTATTGATAAACTCATGGTGGCAAAAACCAATGATGAATTTTTTGAAATTATGAAGCGTTCATAATATAATGCGTCAATGATCACAATAAAAGCCGCAAGTAATGCGGCTTTTTTATTACAATGATTCGCTGAATATCATGAATAAAAAAGTGCGGTCAATTTTCGCAAAATTTGACCGCACATCTCAACGTATTCAGGCTAACTTTATGCAATCACAATGTTTGCAATCGCTACCCCCACTAAACAAGCCGTTGTCACCCCAATGAGACCAGGCATCATAAAGCTATGGTTGAAATAGTATTTACCAATCTTTGTCGTACCTGTTACGTCAAAGTTTACTGTTGCAATATCCGATGGGTAATTAGGGATAAAGAAGTAAGCATAAGTGGCTGGCATTAAACCCACTAATAATGGCGCAGGTAAGCCTAATTCGAGACCAACAGGTAACATCATGACAGCTGTCGCAGCTTGGCTGTTAATCACCACCGATACGGCAAAGAGCGCAAGCGCAAAGGTCCAAGGGTAATGTCTTACCATCGAAGTAATTCCTTCTCTAAACTCAGGCATCGCAAATTTGAAGTACGTATCACTCATCCATGCAATACCGAAAATGGCAATCGCTGCGACCATACCTGATTTAAACACTACCCCATTTGGTACAATTTGTGGATTCGTTTTTGTCACTAATAAAATGATACCACCAAAGCAGAGCATCATCATTTGAATAATTAATGACATAGAAATAGGTTTAATTTTCTCACCCACTCCGATCGTACGGATTTCTGGCAACATTGCAATAATCACAATCACAACGAGTGATAGCAAGAATAAATATACTGATTGTTTTGCCGCTGGCGGTAATGCTTCATTCAATGTGGTACTTGTGGTACTTAAAATACGATCACGCCAAATTGGATCCTGTAAACGACGTTGATATTCTGGATCATCCTCTAATTCTTTACCACGACGCATACTATAAAGTGCTAGCGCGATTGTTCCCGCAAATGTCGCAGGCACAGTGACACAAATAATATCGAGTAACGAAATATGTTCAAAGCCCGGTAATTCAACAATTTTGCCTAAATAGAATACTACGGCAGCGGAAAGTGGGCTTGATGTAATCGCTAATTGAGACGCCACAGAAGAAGCCGCCATTGGGCGTTCTGGACGAATTTTATTTTTTAATGCTACATCGCCAATGATTGGCATAATAGAATAAACTGAGTGCCCCGTACCAAGCATAAAAGTCATTAAATAGGTCACAATCGGACCAAGTAACGTAATGCGCTTAGGGTTGCTACGTAAAATACGTTCCGCAATTTGTAGCATAAACTTTAGACCGCCTGCGGCTTCTAAAATTGATGCACAAGTGACAACAGACAGAATGATTAACATCACGTCCACTGGTGCTTTACCCACTGGCATACGGAAAATAAAAACTTCAATGACTAAACCAATACCAGATACCACCCCTAATCCGATACCACCAAAGCGGCTACCGACATACAGCATAAGGAGTAGGAATAAGAACTCTAAATACAGCATAATACTACCTCTAAAAAGTTATAAAAAATGATGTAGCTATCATACTTGATTTATATTTGTACACAATAATTTTGCTCATCTTTTGTGTGCTTTTCACAAAAAATCAAACAATTATTTGGTTTAAATCAAAAAACAAAATACGGATAAAAACAAGGGATTTATTGAGGGATAAAAAAAGAAAACGAAAGTGAGGTAAGAAAAAATTTAGGCGGTTTAATCACCGCCTAAATAAGAATTATTGATTGTTTTGAACGTAATCAATCGCAGATTGAACTGTTGTAATTTTTTCAGCTTCTTCATCTGGAATTTCGATATCAAATTCTTCTTCTAAAGCCATCACTAATTCAACAGTGTCTAAAGAATCCGCACCTAAATCTTCAACGAAAGACGCTTCAGATTTTACTTCGTCTTCTTTAACGCCTAATTGTTCAACGATGATTTTTTTTACGCGTTCTTCAATGCTCATTTGTTTCTTCCTATAGTTTAGTTTTTCGCTCACTGCGACGAGTTAATTAGTGTATGTATTTTTTCCTAACTTACAACGCTTTTTATTGGTGGTCAAACCTCAAAAGCCTATTTTCAAAAATACATACCGTTAAAAAATACAGTTACGTTACTTCATTTACGCTTAAAGTGGCGTAACCAAGTTACATTGCAATCAGGATTTTAACATTAACCTCAACCTTTGGCTATGCTTTTATCCCCTAAAATCTGTAATTGATTTCTATACCCTAATTGGTGAACATCCCACCATTTACATGCAATGTGGTCCCTGTAATATACGCTGCATCATCAGAGGCTAAGAATGCAACCGCTTTTGCGATATCTTTTGGATCACCTAAACGACCAGCAGGTACTTGCGATAAAATGCCTGCTTTTTGCTCTTCAGTTAATACATCTGTCATATCTGTTGCGATAAAGCCTGGCGCAACAACATTTACAGTAATACCACGCGATGCCACTTCTTTAGCTAGCGCTTTGCTGAAACCAATAACACCTGCTTTCGCTGCACAGTAGTTAGCTTGACCAGGGTTACCCATTGAACCAACCACAGAACCGATTGTGATGATACGACCAAAACGTTTTTTCATCATTGAACGTAACATCGCTTTTGATAAGTGATATACAGAGGTTAAGTTGGTTTGCATAATATCAAACCACTCTTCATCTTTCATACGCATTAAAAGATTATCGCGAGTGATACCTGCGTTGTTTACTAAAATATCGATATCACCGAAATCCGCCTTGATCTTGTCTAATGTTGCTTCGATTGAGGCAAGATCTGTCACATTTAATACAAGACCTTTCCCTTTTTCTCCTAAATAAGCAGAGATACTTTCTGCACCTTTCTCAGATGTCGCAGTACCAATAACAAAAGCACCTTTTGCACTTAATTCTTCTGCAATCGCACGACCAATACCACGCGTTGCCCCTGTTACTAACGCAATTTTACCTTGCATTGAATATCCCCTTTTTAATGAGTTAAGCTAATACTAATACTTCTTCAACTGCATTTAATGATGCAAAATCATTGACTGCAGCTGCTTGTAAATCTGCAACGATACGTTTCGTTAAACTGGTCAATACTTTATTTGGACCAATTTCGACCAACACTTCCACACCGTCTTTTGCCATTGCTTCTACTGTTTCAGTCCAACGAACTGGGCTGTAAAGTTGACGTACAAGTGCGGTACGAATTTCGGCACTTTCCGTTTCAGTTTTCACATCAACGTTATTAATCACCGCAGTGCTTGGTGCTTTAACTGCAATATTGTCTAAAGAAACCGCTAATTGATCTGCTGCTGGCTTCATTAATGCACAATGTGAAGGCACGCTCACTGCTAATGGCAATGCACGTTTTGCACCTGCTTCTTTACAGGCTGCTGCTGCACGTTCAACAGCCGCCTTCGCGCCAGCAATCACCACTTGACCTGGTGAATTAAAATTCACCGCTGAAACCACTTCGCCTTGTTCAGCATCGGCACAAGCTTTGATAATTGATTCATTATCTAAACCAATAATTGCATACATTGCACCTGTGCCTTCTGGCACAGCTTGTTGCATTAATTTACCGCGCAATTCCACTAACTTAATCGCATCTTGGAAATCAAGTACATCAGCACAGACTAATGCCGAATATTCACCTAAACTGTGTCCCGCCATAACTGCTGGTTTCAATTGTGGGTATTTTTGTTGCCATACGCGATAAATTGCCACAGAAGCCGCTAAAAGTGCAGGCTGAGTTTGCCACGTTTTATTTAATTCTTCCGCTGGACCTTGTTGTACAAGTTGCCACAAATCATAGCCTAATACCTCAGACGCTTGTTGGAAAGTTTCTTCTACAACTGCATATTCTATCGCTAATTCTGCTAGCATACCAACCGCTTGTGACCCCTGACCTGGAAAAACCATTGCGAATTTTTTCATCTTATTTTCCTTATTCTTTTAAAACGTTGTAAAAATCGACCGCACTTTTTATGATTAAGTCATGCTATTAAAACCGAATTAGCGCAGATCCCCAAGTCAGACCACCGCCAAACGCTTCTAATAATAACATTTGACCACGTTGAATACGCCCATCACGCACGGCTTCATCTAATGCACTCGGAATACTCCCTGCTGAGGTATTGCCATGACGGTCTAACGTCACTACCACTTGCGACATATCCATATCTAATTTCTTCGCGGTCGCAGCAATAATTCGTAAATTCGCTTGGTGAGGAACTAACCAATCAATATCCTTCTTATCTAACTGATTCGCTTCTAGGGTTTCTTCAACCACATTGGCTAACTCGCGTACAGCAATCTTGAATGTCGCATTGCCTTGCATTTCAAGATAAGCAGGATCCGTTTCAATGCCACGTGCTTGATTTGCAAGAGTCAATACTTCCGCACTTTCACCCGTTGCATGTAAATGGGTCGAAATAATGCCAGGTTCAGTCGAGCTTTCTAAAATCACCGCACCAGCACCGTCACCAAATAAAATAATGGTGCCACGATCTTCTGGGTTTAATGCACGAGAAAAAAGGTCAGCCCCAATAACCAAAGCTTTTTTTACTTTGCCAGTACGAATAAATTGATCCGCAACAGTTAAAGCATAAACGAAGCCCGAACAAGCTGCGGCAACATCAAACGCAATCGCATCTTTAATCTCAAGCATTTTTTGAATTTGGCACGCCGTACTTGGAAAAGCATGCGGAGAACTTGTTGTTGCCACGATAATTAAGTCAATTTCATTGACATCAAATGGCGACATGTCTAGACATTTTTTGGCTGCTTCAAACCCCATTGTTGCAACCGTTTCATGTGTATCAGCAATACGACGTTCTTTAATACCCGTACGTTCGGAAATCCATTCATCAGAGGTTTCCACCATTTTTTCTAAATCCACATTCGTACGAATATTTTTTGGTAAATAACTACCCGTTGATAAGATTTTACTGTACATAATAAATCTCGTTAAAAATGATAGCGAACTTGCCATCGTCAATTAATGATTACGTTTATTCTTATATACTGAGCTTACTCGTATTTTTCGAGACCAGCCAAAATTTTTGAGGGAATTTGTTGACGCACTTGGAATGCGGCATCTGCAATCGCATAAGAAAATGCCTCAACATTTGCACCACCATGGCTTTTTACGACAACAGAAGTGAGTCCAATCAAAGATGCGCCATTATATTCATCTGGATTAATTTGTTTTAAACGCTGATAGTTTTCTTTAAATAAATGACGCAATAACCAAGAAAATAGGGGTTTAAATACACTATTTTTTGATTTACCTTTCAACAAAGTAATCACATTTTTTGCTGCGCCCTCAAGGGTTTTCAGCGCCACATTGCCTGCAAAACCGTCACTTACAATCACATCAGCCTTGCCATTTAATAAGAAGTTACCTTCAATAAAACCAATATAATTTAGCGCACTATCTTTCTCTAACAGTGCTGCTGCATCGCGAATAGATTTATGACCTTTAATATCTTCACTGCCAATATTCAGTAACGCGATTCTAGGATAGACTAAATTCAACGTGTTTTCAGCAAAAATACTGCCCATTAATGCAAATTGATATAAATTTTCTGCATCACAGTCAATATTTGCCCCAAGATCAAGCATCACACTTTTTTGGCCATCAACGGTTGGTATAACAGAAACCAACGCAGGTCGTTGGATCCCTTTAAGTGGCTGTAATAAAATTTTTGAAAGCCCCATAAGTGCAGCAGTATTACCTGCACTGACACATCCTTGCGCTTCACCTTTCTGCACGGCTTCGATCGCTAAGCGCATTGATGTACCTTTGCTATGTCTTAAAGCATAAGAAATACCATGCTCATTATCGATCGTTCGTGAGCAATGACAAACCGTAATACGCTGTTGAATTGAAACTGGAAGATGTTCAAGTAAAGGAAGAATTTGTTGGCTATCGCCAAACAATAATAAAGAAAGCATTGGATCTTTTTCCAACGCAATCATGGATGCGGGGATAGTAATACGGGGACCTATGTCCCCGCCCATCACATCTAACGCAAGGGTTAGACGACTCAAGTGATTACCTTTTTTCTAAAAAAATAGAAATTATTTATTAATCACTTTACGACCACGATAGTAACCATCAGCAGTTACATGGTGACGTAAATGCGTTTCACCACTTGCTTTATCAACTGATACTGCTGCAGTGGTTAAGGCATCGTGTGAACGACGCATATCACGACGTGAACGAGATTTTTTATTTTGTTGAACAGCCATTGGCTATACTCCTAAATTTACTTTTGCTTTAAACTAGCTAATACAGCGAACGGGTTCGGTTTTTTTGCCAGCTCTTCGGGCAATTCGCCAAAAACCTGTTCAGCCACGGACACTTCACAGTGTTCAGATGAATGCATTGGTACAATCGGTAGACTTAAAATTAATTCATCTTCAATCGCACCAAGTAAATCTATTTCACCAAACTCATTAAATTCGATTGGCTCATAAATTTCGGGCAATACATCGGCTTGATCCAAATTAGCCACAGGACTGTAACAAAATGTACAATCAATGGTTTGCACAAAAGGTGTCTCACAACGTTGACAGATAAGTTCTACTTCAACGGTTGCCTGCCCTTTCATGACCACTAATTTTTGTGGATCAATAAAAAACGATAATCTAACCTGTGCATCGCTGAGCACTTTACTTACTGACTCAGAAAGACGCTGTAACTGATTGATAGCATAATAGCCATCGTAATCTAATCGACGTTGTGCATCTTTGACTGGGTCAACAGTTAGGGGTAATTTTACCTTTTGCATAGGGCGTGAATATTACCTTTTGAGAACAAAATAGTCAAAGGAAATTATCATTTTTTGGCAGAAGATCACGATAAAGGTTTAACAAAATACGTTTTCTCATTCTCTGAAAATCCTTTTTACTCTCATAAGGAGAACAAAATGAAATTTGTAGAAAAACTCCAAAACTTGCGAGTAAACGAATAATCTAAATCAAATTATTAGAATATAGTTCACAAATAATACGCTCAAGGCTTTACAGCACTCCATTTTTCCTTTATTAATAGAAACTCTTTTACTCACAAAAAAAGGTAAAATTATGGCAAACACAATGAAAAAAACATTTCTTAACATCACGTTAACAAGCGCATTAGGTCTATTCGCAGCGCATTCTACTCTAGCCGCGACTGTCCCTGCGGGTACTGAGCTAGCTGCAAAACAAGAACTGCGCTGGAATATTGGTTCTAACCCTGCCTCATTAGATCCACATAAAATCGAAGGAACCCCAGAGGGTTTTGCTTCTCGTCAATTATTTGAAACACTCGTGATTTCAGATGCAGAAGGTCACATCATTCCTGGTGCTGCGATCAAATGGGAACACAGTCCTGACTTTAAAAAATGGACGTTCTATCTTCGCCCTGATGCAAAGTGGTCAAATGGCGACCCCGTTACCGCTGAAGACTTTGTCTTTTCTTTCCAACGTTTAGCTGATCCGAAAACCGCATCACCTTATTCAAGCTATTTAAACTACCTGAAATTACTCAATGCTGAAGATGTCGTTGCTGGTAAAAAACCAGTGACTGAGCTAGGTGTGAAAGCATTAGATGATCACACATTAGAATTAACGTTATCGGCCAGCGTACCTTACGCAGATAAATTAAGTGAACACTATGTATTAGCACCAGTAAACAAAAAATTGGTTGAACAATTTGGTGATAAATGGACTGATGTGAAAAACATCGTCGGTAACGGCGCATTTAAAGTAGCCAGCTGGACCATTAACGAAAAATTAGAGTTAGTGCCAAACCAACATTACTGGGATCACGCAAAAACTGTCTTAACCAATGTCACACTCTATCCAATTGAGTCAGAAAATACTGACGTAGCACGCTACCGTGCAGGTGATTTAGATATTACCAACCACGCCCTACCAGTTGAATTATTTACAAAACTCAAAAAAGAATATCCAAACGAAGTGTATACGCCATCTTCACTTTGTACTTATTTATATGAAATTAACCACAAAAAGGCACCATTTGACGATGTTCGTGTAAGAAAAGCACTTGCAATGTCAATGGATCGCGACATCATCACTGGCAAAGTGACCGCACAAGGTCAAGTGCCCGCTTACAGTTTCACCCCTCCATACATTAATGGTGGTGAGAAAATTGCCAAACCAGACTGGGCAGAATTATCTCAAGCAGATCGTAACAAAAAAGCGATTGAATTGTTAAAAGAAGCTGGTTTCGATAAGAACAATCCATTGAATTTCACGTTGTTATACAACACCTCTGAAAACCATAAAAAAATTGCACTTGCGGCAAGCTCTTTATGGCAGAAAAACTTAGGTGGCGCAGTGAAAGTGTCGTTAGAAAACCAAGAATGGAAAACCTACTTAGATACACGTCACCAAGGTAATTACCAAGTGACGCGTGCAGGTTGGTGTGCTGACTATAACGAAGCAAGTACGTTCTTGAACTACTTCTTATCGACCAGTAGTAACAACACGGCATTCTATAAGAGTGCTGAATTTGATAAGTTACTTTCAGACACTTATCTAGCAGAAACGGATGAGCAACGCGCTGAAATTTACGCGAAATTAGAAGCACAATTAGCAGCAGATGCCGCGTTGGTGCCAATGTATTACTACGTTGATCCACGTATGGTTAAACCTTATGTAAAAGGTTTCCCAATCAACCATCCAGGTAAAAACTTCTACTTGAAAGATGTTTACCTAGTTAAACATTAATTTTTTATTATTTTTAATTTAGTGCGGTCAATCATGTTTTAAACCCGACCGCACTTTTCTTCTTTTTTTCGCACATTGCGATGTTTGGATTGGATTATCTTGTATGTTTAAATTAATTCTTCGTCGTCTTTTACAGGCAATTCCAACACTGTTTATATTAATTACCATTTCTTTTTTCATGATGCGGTTGGCACCGGGTAGCCCATTTACTAGTGAAAAAAATTACCCACCTGAAGTGATAGCCAATATTGAAGCCAAATATCACTTAAATGAACCTCTCTATAAGCAATATTTTATTTATCTGAAAGACCTTGCGCATGGTGATTTTGGACCCTCTTTTAAATATAAAGATTATACCGTTAATCAACTCGTGTCTGCCGCTTTCCCTGTATCCTTTAAATTGGGCTTTTCCGCTTTTTTGATTGCGCTAACGCTCGGTGTCACAGCAGGAACGATTGCAGCTTTAAAACAAAATAAATGGATTGATTATTTCATCATGACGTTTGCCATGACTGGGGTGGTGATTCCAAGTTTCGTTGTTGCCCCACTACTTGTTCTGATTTTTTCGATTTCATTACAGTGGCTACCCTCAGGGGGATGGGAAGGGGGAGCCTTTAAGTTTATGCTCATGCCAATGATTGCACTTTGTTTATCTTACATTGCAAGTATTGCGCGTATTACACGCGGGTCAATGATTGAAGTACTCCATTCCAACTTTATTCGTACTGCAAAAGCCAAAGGCTTACCAATGCGCCGTATCTTATTGAAACACGCATTACGCCCTGCACTATTACCTGTCATTTCTTATATGGGTCCTGCATTCGTGGGGATTATTACAGGTTCGATGGTGATTGAAAGTATTTTTGGTATTCCTGGCATTGGACAACTTTTCGTTAATGGTGCGTTGAATCGTGACTACTCACTGGTGTTAAGCTTAACGATTTTAGTCGGTGCATTAACGATCGCTTTCAATGCAATCGTTGATATTTTATATGCTGTTATTGATCCAAAAATCCGTTATTAATTTGCAGTTTTGACAGGAATGACAATCATGTTAAACAATAAAAAAGATACTGAGCTACTTGAAGCGGTAACCGAAAAACTGGATACCATTGAAGGTCGTAGTTTATGGCAAGATGCTCGCCGTCGCTTTTTCCACAATAAAGCGGCATTGGTCAGTTTATTTATTCTCTTTTGTATCAGCCTTTTCGTGATTTTTGCGCCTATGCTGGTGCCTTACCCTTATGATGAATTAGACTTTAGCGCAATTTCAACCGCACCAGAATGGGAAACAATGCACTATTTTGGGACTGACGCCTCGGGCCGTGACTTACTCGTGCGTGTGGCAATCGGTGGACGCATTTCATTATTAGTGGGCATAGCTGGGGCGTTGATCGCCGTTTTAGTCGGCACATTATATGGCGCAACGTCAGGCTATATTGGTGGCAAAGTCGATACCTTTATGATGCGCTTCCTTGAGATCCTCAACTCATTCCCATTTATGTTCTTCGTTATCTTGTTGGTCACTTTCTTCGGTCGCAACATTTTCCTCATTTTCGTAGCGATTGGAATGGTGTCTTGGCTTGATATGGCAAGGATTGTACGCGGTCAAACGTTGAGTTTGAAACAAAAAGAATTTATTGAAGCGGCTATCGTATGTGGTGTTTCTTCCCGCCAAATTGTCTGGCGCCATATCGTGCCGAACGTACTTGGTGTCGTGGTGGTTTATGCTTCATTGCTTGTACCAGGTATGATCTTATTTGAATCATTCTTAAGTTTCTTAGGTTTAGGGACACAAGAGCCACTCAGTAGTTGGGGCGGGTTATTAAATGACGGTGCAAAATCAATGGAAGCCGCACCTTGGTTATTGGTTTTCCCTGCTCTATTCTTAGTGATTACACTATTTTGTTTTAACTTTATCGGTGACGGTTTGCGTGACGCACTAGACCCGAAAGATCGCTAATACAAGCTCTTGGAGAGAAAAATGACAACAAATGACTTACTACTCGATGTTCAAGACTTGCGTGTTACTTTTAAAACCCCAGATGGCGATGTAACTGCGGTCAATAATTTAACCTTTTCATTAAAAGCGGGCGAAACCTTAGGGATCGTGGGTGAATCAGGCTCAGGCAAATCACAAACCGCATTCGCCTTAATGGGCTTACTGGCAGATAACGGTCGCATTGCAGGCTCTGCAAAATTCAACGGTCAAGAAATTTTAAATTTACCAGAGGCACAACTTAACCGCTTACGTGCAGAACAAATTGCGATGATCTTCCAAGATCCAATGACCTCGCTTAACCCTTATATGAAAATTGGCGAGCAATTAATGGAAGTGCTGATTTTACATAAAGGAATGGATCGCAAAACCGCATTTGAAGAATCCGTGCGTATGCTCGATGCGGTAAAAATGCCTGAATCTCGCAAACGTATGAATATGTATCCACACGAATTTTCAGGCGGTATGCGCCAACGTGTAATGATTGCGATGGCATTGCTGTGTCGCCCGAAATTATTAATTGCGGATGAGCCAACGACTGCGTTGGACGTAACGGTTCAAGCACAAATTATGACCTTATTGAATGAACTAAAACGCGAGTTTAATACTGCAATTATTATGATTACTCACGACCTTGGTGTCGTGGCAGGAATTTGCGATAACGTCTTGGTTATGTACGCAGGTCGTACAATGGAATACGGCACTGCGGAGCAAATTTTCTATACCCCAAGCCACCCGTATTCAATGGGCTTAATTGGTGCAGTACCACGTGTTGACGGACAAGAAGAAGAGTTGATTACCATTCCTGGTAACCCACCGAACTTGTTGCATTTACCAAGTGGCTGTCCATTCCAACCACGCTGTGTCCACGCCACTGAACGCTGCTTAAAAGCACCAAGTTTAGATTTATTACCGGACCAACGTTTACGCGCGTGCTTTGTCCCTGCGGAGCAATTAATAAGAGGTAACGCATAATGAACGCAGAAAAAAAAGTCATTCTCCAAGTCAGAGATTTAAGCGTACATTTTAAAATTAAAGATACAAAATCGTTGCTGTTCAGCAAACATCAAACCTTAAAAGCGGTAAACAATGTGTCTTTTGATTTGTATGAAGGGGAAACCTTAGGCGTGGTCGGTGAATCTGGCTGTGGTAAATCCACGCTCGCCCGTGCCATTACAGGCTTAGTAAGTAGCTCCGGTGGAAATATTCTATGGTTAGGCAAAGACTTAACCCAGCAAAGTGCGAAAGAATGGAAAAATGTACGTAGTGATATTCAAATGATCTTCCAAGATCCGCTTGCCTCTCTCAATCCACGTATGACCATTGGTAGCATTATTGCTGAGCCACTTAAAATTTATCAACCGCACTTAACCAATGAAGAAGTGAAAGAGAAAGTGCGTGCGATGATGATGAAAGTAGGTTTATTGCCGAACCTGATCAACCGCTATCCGCACGAGTTCTCTGGTGGTCAATGCCAACGTATTGGGATTGCACGTGCATTAATCGTTGAACCTAAATTAATTATTTGTGATGAACCTGTTTCTGCTTTAGACGTGTCGATTCAGGCACAAGTCGTGAACTTGCTGAAATCATTACAACGTGAAATGGGCTTATCATTGATTTTCATTGCCCACGATCTTGCGGTGGTTAAACATATTTCCGATCGTGTTTTGGTGATGTATTTAGGCAATGCGGTTGAATTAGGGGATTACGATCAGGTCTATCATGATACGAAACATCCTTATACCAAAGCGTTAATGTCTGCCGTCCCGATCCCTGATCCAAGATTAGAGCGCAACAAACAGATCCAATTGCTTGAGGGAGATCTCCCTTCACCAATCAATCCGCCTTCTGGCTGTGTGTTTAGAACGCGTTGTCCACTTGCCGATCAACACTGCATCGCAGATAAACCCATTTTGAAGGGACAAAACCATCACTTTGTAGCATGTTTCAAATCTAATTAAATCACACAACCGCACCATTTGTGCGGTTGTTTATTTTTCACGACCTGCTCCTCACTCTTTCTTCTGGCGGACAAGAAATCGGTATACGCATTTCAATCGATAAATGGATAAATCAGGTTCTTTTCTGTTTTCGACCGTGTTGCTATAAATACACACAAATACTTACATAAATGGAATAACTTGTTATAATCGCCGAGCATTTGGCTTTTAACGCCTATTATTTTCACTTTAAAGATGATTTATCGGTATGAATGTATTCAAAAAACCACAACTTAGTTATTGGCAACGTATTAAAATTGCATTCCAATATGTGATGCCACAGCTTTACTTAACCCAACTGGCAGGTTGGTTTGCTAAACAACAATGGGGCGCAGTCACACATCTTGTGATTAAATTATTTGCCAAAAAATATCAAGTCAATATGAGTGAGGCCGCTCGACCTGCATTTAGTGACTACGCTAGCTTCAACGAATTTTTTATTCGTCCATTAGCAGAAAATGCTCGACCAATTAACCAAAATCCAACCGCACTTTGTTTACCCGCAGATGGTCGAATTAGCCAAATAGGTCATATTGACAACGATCTCTTACTGCAAGCGAAAGGTCATCATTTCAGTTTGCATGACTTACTGGCGGGTAACCAAGAGCTAGTAGAACAATTTCAAGATGGTGAATTTGCGACAATTTATCTTTCACCACGTGATTACCACCGTGTTCATATGCCATGCGACGCAACATTGCGCCAAATGATTTACGTGCCTGGTGATCTATTTTCAGTCAATCCTTTCTTAGCCGAACACGTACCGAATCTTTTTGCACGTAATGAACGCCTGATTTGTGTCTTTGATACGGAATTTGGCAAGATGATCCAAATTCTCGTTGGTGCAACAATTACAGCGAGCATGAGTACAGTCTGGGCGGGTGTCATTAATCCCCCACGTCCAAATCAAGTCACCACTTGGAACTATGAAGGTGAAAAAGCGATCAAATTGATGAAAGGTCAAGAAATGGGTGCCTTCCAATTAGGTTCAACGGTAATCAATTTATTTGCAAAAGATCGGGTACAACTTGCCGATCATTTACAAGTAGACAGCCCTGTTCGTATGGGTGAAATTCTTGCACACCAAAAGTAATATTTAACCACTTTTAACTACATAGGAAAAACAATGAGCCAACAATTTTTCGATAACGTATCATTAGAAAGTCTGTCTGCAAAAGGTAGCTATGGTATCGGTTTACAAATCGGTCAACAATTATTAGAAAGTCAGCTTGATGTCAGCGCAGAAGCCGTAGCCAAAGGGATCTTTGATGTTCTTAATCAACAACCACCTGCGCTTGAATTAAATGAAGTCAGCCAAGCGTTACACGCGTTACAACAACAAGCTGTTGAAGCACAACAAGCACAATTCAAAGAAATTGAAACTGCAGGTCAACAATTCTTAGCCGAAAATGCACAAAAAGCAGGCGTAAACACCACCGAATCGGGTTTACAATATGAAGTGCTAGTCGAAGGCAAGGGCAAGGTTCCTGCTCGTGAAGACAAGGTTCGTGTACATTACACTGGCACACTAATTGATGGTACGGTATTTGATAGCTCAGTCAAACGTGGTCAACCTGCTGAATTTCCAGTAAATGGCGTTATTGCTGGCTGGATTGAGGCATTATCCATGATGCCTGTGGGTTCAAAATGGCGTTTAACCATTCCGCACAACCTTGCTTACGGTGAACGTGGTGCGGGTGCTTCGATTCCACCATTCAGTACATTAGTCTTTGAAGTCGAATTATTAGATATTCTTTAAATAAAAAAGCGGTGAGATTCACCGCTTTTCTTTTTGTCAGCCCTCACTTTATTCCTTGCTGATAGCCTTTCTGCCATGCTTTCAACAAACCCGCCGAAATAGGCTGTTTGGTTTGTTTCTCACAATAAACTGTGCGTTGCTTTAACAGCTTTTGTTGGTAAGTACGAAAAGACTTACCCACGCGATATCCATCTAAATACCAGTCGTCCTTATCGTGACAGACCATCGTATTAATGCGCTTTTCACTTGCAGTAACAGCAAAGGGCTGATGTGCCTCGATGAGTGGCTCAACAGGTTGAAGTGGAGTACAGCTTATTCCCCCCAAGATCATTATTCCAACTAACAATCCATTCTTATTCCTCATTTTGCATGCCTCACAACACGATCATATCATCACGATGTACCGCCACTGGACCATATTCATATCCCAATACGTGTTCAATATCTTGGGATTTTTTTCCTTTCAGTAGCGTTAATGCATCACTATTGTAGCGCGGCATGCCCAGAGCAATATCTTTGCCTTGTGCAGTACGAATACGAACCACTTCACCGCGAGAAAAACGTCCTTCTACTTGAATGATCCCCGCGGGTAATAATGATTTATGCTGAATGAGTACCGCACTTTCCGCCCCTTCATCAATAGTGACAATACCTGCAGAAGGTGCGGCATAAAGCCATTGCTTACGGCTTTCCAAACGATCTGCTTGTGCGTTAAATTTCGTCCCAATCGCCTCACCATAGGCTAAATCTATCATCACATTAGCACGATTTCCTGGTGCAATAATGGTTTCAATGCCAGAACGTGTTGCCACATCCGCTGCCATGATTTTCGTAGACATCCCACCTGTACCCAGTGCTGTACCACTTCCTCCTGCAATCGCACGAATCTGATCAGTAATCTTATCCACCTCTGCGATCAAAGTCGCGTCTGGATTTTTACGTGGATCACAATCAAACAAACCTTGTTGATCAGTTAATAAATAAAGTTGCTCTGCTTGAACCAAAATTGCAACTAACGCAGATAAGTTATCATTATCCCCTACTTTAATTTCCGATGTAGCAACGGCATCATTTTCATTAATGACTGGCACAATGTGGTTATCAAGTAACGCATGTAACGTATCTCGTGCATTCAAAAAACGCTCACGATCTTCAATGTCTGCACGGGTTAACAGAATCTGCCCAATATGAATATCATAAATCGCAAATAATCTTTCCCAAGTTTGAATCAGCTGACTTTGTCCCACCGCTGCTAATAATTGTTTTGATGCAATCGTAGGGGGCAATTGTGGTTGATTCAAATAATGACGCCCTGCTGCAATCGCGCCTGAAGTGACAATCACTAAACGAAACCCCGCTTGATGAAGCTGCGCTAATTGGCGCACAATCTCCATCATATGAGGTAAGTTTAATTTGGCAGAACCTTGAGTTAAGGTACTGGTGCCAAATTTCACTACAATAGTTTTCTCTGTTCTCATACCGTTTATTATCTTATGTTTTTTGTTCAAAATTGGTGGCTAACTTATCATTAATCGGTAAAAAAAGCACCAGTTTTATCATTCTAAAAACAAGGAGATAAGTGCTTTTCTCAAAAAAAAGTTATGCTATAGTAATCTTATTGATTCCAACATTCTAGGACGCATCTATGACGTTAAGCCTCATTGTTGCCATGACCAAAAATTCCGTGATTGGCAAAGATAACCAAATGCCTTGGCACTTACCTGCTGACTTAGCGTGGTTTAAACAAAACACAACGGGTAAGCCTGTCATCATGGGGCGTAAAACTTTCGAAAGTATTGGGCGCCCACTGCCAAAAAGAACGAATATCGTACTGTCACGCCAGCCCTATACACACCCTGGTGTGATTTGGAAAGAGAGTCTTGAAAGTGCGATAGATTACGTAAAAGATTCCAGTGAGGTGATGCTGATTGGGGGAGGTGAACTGTTTAAACAATATTTACCTCAAGCGGATAAACTCTATCTGACGGAAATCCAAACAGAGTTAGAAGGCGATACCTATTTCCCTGCAATCAATTGGGATACTTGGCACATCGAATCTGAAACATGGCGCCCAGCGGATGAGAACAATCCTTATGATCTGCGCTTTCTCATCCTTGTGGCAAAGAAAACGGACTAAGCTACGCTCAATCAAAAGCCGAGCATATTAGCAATATACTCGGCGTTTATTTTTTCAGGGATATGCTAGCGTTCAAGTTTTAATGACTTTAAGCGCAGCGCATTCATCAAGACAGAAACAGAACTCATTGCCATGGCGGCCCCTGCAATAATCGGACTCAGTAAACCAAAAGCGGCAAGTGGAATACCGAGAATATTATAAATGAAAGCAAAAAAGAGATTCTGTTTAATATTCTTTAATGTCGCCTGTGAAACACATAATGCGTCAACCAGTTGATTAACAGAATGTTGCATTAAGGTAGCAGAAGCAGTATGTTCTGCTACATCTGCGCCATCTTTCATCGCAAAACTCACATTCGCAGTGGCTAACGCAGGCGCATCATTAATACCATCCCCAACCATCGCTACGACTTTTCCTTGTTGACGAAGTTGCTGAATCTTCGCAGCTTTATCACGTGGCGATAAATTGCCATACGCCTCTTGAATACCAAGCTGTTGTGCAATATAGTCGACCGCACTTTGTTGATCACCACTCATAATATAAACATCAATATGTTGCTTTTTCAAACGTTCAATTGCTATCGCTGAGTCAGTTTTCAATTGATCTGCAATGGCAAAGGCACCAATAGGACGATCATTGACAGAAACAGCGACAACACTTGCGATCTGCCAAATTTTGTCACGCATTGCAGGGAGCGAAAGCGCACAATATTCTGCCTTCCCCACTTTAACCATACCGATATTGTCGACTTCTGCTTGAATGCCTGCTCCCAGTGCGGTCTGAATATGTGTCGCTTGCAAGAAGGAGAGTTGTCGTTCTGTTGCTTGCTTCACAATCGCTTTCGCCAAAGGATGAGTCGCATTCTGTTCAACTGAAGCGGCAAGTTGTAATAGCTCATTTTCTGAATACTCACAATGTTGTGCCAACCAATAGGCAACAACCTGTGGTTTTCCTTCCGTTAGGGTTCCTGTTTTATCCAACACCACAGCATTAACTCGAGCACTTTCTTCCATTGCAGCAGCATCTTTAAACCAGATTCCCCGTGTCACTGCATTTCCCATTCCCACCATAATCGCAGCGGGCGTAGCGAGCCCTAATGCACAAGGACAAGCAATAACTAACACTGCCACCGCATGAATCAAAGCCGTCACCGCCTCTTGCTTTATCCAATACGTTAACACGAACGTGATGAAAGCAAGAGCAATCACAGCAGGGACAAATACCGCGGCAACTTTATCAGCAAAGCGCGCAATCGGTGCCTTACTGCCTTGTGCTTCTGATAAGGCATTCATCATGTCACCTAACAAAGTATGACTCCCTAGTTGTTCCGCCCGATACACTAATGCCCCTTCACTCAGCATAGCGCCAGCCAATACTTTGTTTCCAGCTTGTTTAATTTCTGGTTTTGCTTCTCCTGTTAAATGACTTTCATCTGCCCAGCCACTTCCACCTTCCACGATCCCATCTGCTGCAATCCGTTCTCCCTGATTAACACGTAATATTTCACCGACTTGTACCTGATCTAACGGAATCCTTTGCCACTGCTGGTCTCGTAACACATTCACTTGTTTTGGGGTCAATTTCAGGAGTAATCCTAAACTATTTAAACTGTGTTTTTTTGTCCGTTCTTCTAAATATTTGCCTAAGCTTACAAAACCTAATACCATCACACCCGCTTCAAAATACACGGGTGGCATGGCGTGCATTGACGGTTCAGTATGGTAGAACAGCATAAAAACAGAATAAAAATAGATGCTTAGTGTACCTAAACTGACCAATACATCCATATTGGCTAGCCCACCTTTAATACTGCCCCATGCACTTTTATAGAATGGCACAGCTAACCAAAATTGAACAATTGTCGCTAAGGCTGCTTGCCATGGCGCTGGCAACATCCAATGATGGTAACCTAACATCATCCCAAACATACCGATCACGAATGGAATATTAATCAATAATAAGATCCATAAACGCCAAGGTGGTGCCATTTTTTTATTTAGTGTAAATTGCTCGTCTTGTTTAATTTTTCCCGAAAAACCCGTATTCCGAATAATTTGTAAAATATCATCTGTCGACTTTTCCGCATCATCAAAGGTGACTTGTGCCTGCTCACTCGCAAAATTTACTACCGCTTGTTGTACAAAGGGCTTTTTATTTAATACTTTTTCTATCCGGCTTGCGCACGCCTGACACGTCATGCCTTCAACTTGAATCGTGATTTTCTGTTGCATTTACTATCCTATCCACGCCTGATTTATTTTCATAAAAAAATAGACTGAGCGATCAGTCTATTCTTGTTATGCTCAACTACACTTGTTGTGCATCGAATCCTGCATTTTCAATGGCGTCAATCAGCTCTCCAATACTCACTTTACTTTGATCAAAAGTCACCTCTGCACTCGCAGTATCTAAACTGACTTCTGCAAGGGCAACTCCCTCAAATTCTTGTAAAAGACGAGTGACACTTTTAGTACAACCGCCACAATGCATACCTTCAATTTTTAATGTTACTTTTTGCATAATTAACTCCATCTCCACATCAATATGATGTACTTAGTATAACTAAAATTTGCTGAAAATCGACCGCACTTTTCATCTTATATCAATTGAACAGCTTCATTAGCTTATCACCAAAAAAGAAAGTCACAAGTCCTACCCCGACAATCCCCAGTCCAATCAATTTGAACACATTTACTTCTCGCACAGGCATATGAATCAATCCATAGTGGTCGATAAGCATTGCTGTAACCAATTGCCCAACAATAATAAAAAACAGCATATTCGTAATCCCCATCTTTGGCGATAGCAAAATCGTCGTAAACACCACTATTACGCCTAGTGTTCCACCAATAAACTTCCACCACGAATGTTGTGTCACGGTAGAAAGATGAGTCACTAAATCCGTCTTAATGGTTGTAATCACAAGTAAAAGCAACGCCCCTGTCCCAAATGAAATGAACGTTGCAATTAACGGTTCATTTCCCATTGCTTTCGCCAATTGTGAATTGATCGCTGCTTGAGAAGCCAGTGCAACACCTGCCGCAAGCGCTATTAGAGTGTAAAGAATAAACATAATTGTCCTAGTTTATTAAGATTCAACTTATTGTAACGATATTCCACCTCCCTGAAAACGTTTCATCAATAAAGTCACTTGCATTCTTAGCCAAAATCCGTATGATCAGCCCCTCGCATATTGCGAGAGACAAATTAATATTCACTCTTGGGTTCCCTCACCCCAATTCACAATCAAAAAGGTACAACATGAAACATACATTCTCGATCTTTACAGATCAACAAACTCGTCGTGCACTCATGATATTGAGTTTCTTTCATATTTTTATTATTGCGGCGAGTAACTACTTAGTCCAACTTCCCTTTGAAATCACACTTCCTTTGACTCAACTGGGTGCCAGAACCGATTTCAGCTTTCATAGCACTTGGGGAACCCTGACTTTTCCCTTTATCTTCTTAGCCACTGACTTAACGGTACGGGTTTTTGGTGCAAAAGAAGCAAGATGGATTATCTTTGTTGTAATGATTCCAGCGTTACTTATCAGCTATGTGATTTCGACATTATTTTCAGATACTCAGTATCAAGGCTTAGCCGCTTTAACAACATTTAATTTATTTGTCTTCCGTATTGCGATTGCGAGTTTCTTTGCTTATGTATTCGGTCAATTATTAGATGTTTTAGTGTTCAATCGCTTACGTCAATTAAAAACTTGGTGGATTGCTCCAACAAGCTCAATGGTATTTGGCTCAATGGCTGATACCTTCTTGTTTTTCGCGATTGCATTCTACGCCAGTAGCGATCCATTCATGGCAGAGCATTGGATGGAGCTCGGTTTCGTTGATTATTTATTTAAGCTAGCCGTAGGGATCTTATTATTTGTGCCCGCTTATGGTGTCGTACTCAATCTTATTTTACGCAAGATTCAAGCACTGACGGTTAAAGCACAGTTCGTATCTTAACAAAACAAAAATGCCACAATATTTTGTGGCATTTTTTATTATATGTTTTGTGGCTAATTATTAATCCAAAGAGGAATACGTAGATTAATACATAAGCCCCCCAAATGGCTCGCACTTGCCCAAACAGCACCATGATGTTCTTTTACAACATTTGCCACAATCGCTAAACCAAGTCCAGTCCCACCCGTTTCTCTCGTTCGCGTTTCATCTACACGATAGAATGGCTGAAAAATCTTATCATATTCAGAGGCATCTAGTCCTTTTCCATTATCATCAATAACAATCATAAGCTCTTGTTTTTTCAGGAAAATTGATACTTTTATTTCACTTTGCGTATATTTGAGTGCATTCCGAATGATATTTTCCACCGCGCTGACTAATAAACTTTTATTGCCATTGATATAATATTTACTAGGCTGAACAACATTTAACCTAACGACAAAATCCAGCTTACGTTGCTCTGCCTCAAACATCGCATATTCTAACACTTCATCCCATAGTTCATTAATTGGAAAAATTTCTCGCACGACATGGCTATTGAGTTGCTGCCGAGATAAAAGCAATAAATCATTGATCATGTTATCTAAACGTTTTACTTCAATTTCAATACGTTGGATTTCTGTATTTTCTTCACCAAAACGACGACGTAATAGTGCTAATGCGAGCTGTAAACGAGTAAGTGGGGTACGCAATTCATGTGAAATGGAAGACAGCAAGACTTGTTGGCTAGACAATAATTCTTCTAACGATTCAGTCATCTGATTGAAACTTTGCCCAACCTGCCGCAACTCCAACGACCCTTTAGTTTCTAAATCTTTATTTACTTTAAAATCCCCCAAAGCAACAGCTTTAGCCGACATTTGTAAATTCTTGATCGGTTTACCAATACTGCGAGCCAGCCACCAAAGCAAAGGCGTAGAAATTAAAATCAATAGAGCAACAAGTACCACTGGATTCGCAAATACAAAGCTCATTATTTCTTTTTGTGCATTAACACGGTCAATAAAATAAAGCGTATAAGATTTGTTTTCTTCACCACCGAGATGAATCGAAAAAGGTCCCACAATACGCACATCACCAAAGACTTTTTTCAGCGGTTTAGCTGGATTGGATGAGGAATACATAAATTGTGACAACAATACTGATTCTGCGGCAGTTGCCCCCAAAATATTATGATCATCTGTTTCATCAACTAAAACAGGACGGATCGCATCGAAACGATCAGCATGTGATAGAGGAACACCTGCTAAAATACGAGCAATTTGATTATGACGAATGGACGTAATAATTTCTTGTTGATAGGAAGAAAGTTCTTTATCACTTAATTCTGAATAAATTCTTGAGTCAAAATAAGGAATAGAAAAAATAAGAATTGATAACAACGAAAATGTTAGCCAGAAAAATGCAAAAATACGGAATGAAATCGTATTAAAAAAACTTTCGTTAGCAAACGGCATACAACCCTCAAATTAAGGCAAAAAACTATGCCTTGTTATCTTACTTTTCTGATACCAATAAATAACCGCGTCCTCTTAGTGTTTTAAACCAAGGCGACCCGTCTTTACGTGGTGGAAGTTTCTTACGTAAATTTGACATGTGCATATCAATCGCACGATCAAATGGTGTGAGTTGCTTACCTAAAATTTCAATACTTAACGACTCTCTTGAGAGAATCTGTCCTGGATTTAAAACCAGTTTTTGTAATAAGGCAAATTCAGTCCCCGTTAACTCTAAGTCTTGATCATTACAAAATGCTTGTTGACGTCCTGGATAGAGCGTAATGCCACAGAAAACAAACTCATTTCGACTATCTTTAGGCTCAATCGCTAAAGCAGATGGTTGCTGAGTTCGACGTAAAATCGCCTTAATTCTCGCAACAAGCTCTCGATCATTAAATGGTTTGGGAATATAGTCATCTGCACCAAGTTCTAAACCAAGAATACGATCAATATCATCACCACGCGCCGTGAGCATAATAACAGGCACACTAAATTCCTGACGAATTTTTTTCAATGTTTCAACACCATTTAAAACGGGCATCATGATATCTAATAACACTAAATCATAACTGAGATCGAGTTTTTTTAACGCCTCTAAACCGTTATTTGCCATATCAATCTCAAAGCCTTCTAACGTTAATAACTCAGCAAGCAATTCAATTAATTCAACATCATCAACTAACAAAATCTTAGGCATAGACTATCCTCAATGTTGGCTCATCAAGAAAAAGCACGTTATTCTGATAACGTGCTACATATATGTGATTACTTCCAGAACTGCCACCAGTATTTTGGTGCCATATTTTCTGCCTGAATAATGGCATTATTTACATCAGGTTTACTCTCATCTGGTAAAGGTTTATCCAAATCAAAGCTGGTCACCATGCCACGCTGATCAAAATTCACCACTAACGTATATTGTTCTGGTGTTTGATAAGCTTTCTGTTGTAAAAAGACGTAGTACCACTTACCACTGTTAAAAGGCTCAATTAATACTGGGGTTCCTAACAAATATTGGACTTGCTGTGCGGTCATGCCAACTTGTAATTGTTTTACCGTGGCCGCTTCTAAATAATTGCCTTGTGGCACATCGATACGATAAACGATTTTATCTATACTTGAGCACGCCGTGACACTGAGTGCAAGTACGATAACACTGATAACTGATTTAAATTGCATAGTTTTTACCTTTTTATACCCTGCAAATGATGAAATGATAATACCGAAACTTTATTCGATTGCCAAATCAATTCTGATCCTTCAAGTGTCGTTGTAATTGATCACGTAAATTAGGTGGCAAGCCTTTAATAGTTAAAGTATCTGTCGTTTCATCCCAAAAAATACGCTGATTAATCAGTGCCGCATCAAAGCTAATCGTTACGCCTTTCCCAGCACCTGAAAACGTTGTCAATGCTCTTAACGCAGAACGAACTGGTGGAATATGACTTTCTAATCCATAATCTTGTTCTGCAGTAAAGTCAGCAAATGCTCGCTCATTTAGAGTCGGCATAGTGGCAGAAAGTTCCATTAATTCAATATCTTCCCCAGAATGAATCTGCCCTTTGCAATAATCAAACACTTGTTTTTTGACTGCCTGAACTTGTTCAGCATTTAATTCGCCTTGCTCACAATAATCACTCACTGCCTGTAATAAGCACTGGTTCTGAACGCGTGGGTTTAATCCTTCTTCTGCACCTAAAAAATCCATGAAGAAATCGCCGACTTTACGCCCTACACGCCCTTTCACAAAGGTCAAATAACGATTTGATGTTGCATCTAGCGTCAATTCCGTAAGATTAATTCGCGCCGCAATATCAAATTGGTTAATCTCTAAATATTCGGTACGATGAATCTCTAAGTTTTCATCCACTAACATACTGGCGCGGCTATCTAATAAGGCAATAAACAAATAGTCTGTCGCTAAAAAGTTATATTTGCACAACACTAAAGTTCCGTTATCTGCGAAGGAATACTTGCTTAACTCAGTTGCTAAAAGTGCGGTGGATTTTTGACTAAACTCAAGAAAAGTACACTCATTTTCCAACAAGCGATTTACGTCTTGTGCGAATAACGATGCCTCTTGGAATACTCCATATGCTTTGCTTTTACTCTGGTATGCTTGATGCAATTGCAACATCATTTGTTCCACTTCTGGCGTAATCGCAAGGACTTGATCACGTAACAACGTGTTTAATTTCAAGGCATCGCCCTCACCCGTTTTAATCACTTGGTGAAGAACAATTTCGTTCACATTTATACTCATAGTGAATCCATTATTTACATGATAAAAATCGCCATATTATAACCGCACTTTTTTAACTATAAATACGAAAAAATGCTGGGATATAGAAAATAATCGGTTATGATATAGTACAAACTTCATTTTTAAATGTTCTGACAGCATGGCAAAAAACTCAAAATATCAAGATAAACAAGTAGATGCGATTTTAAATGATATGATCGCCGTTTTAGAAAAACATCATGCACCTGTGGACTTATCACTCGTTGTACTTGGCAATATGGTGACCAATTTGTTAATGAGCAGTGTTGGGACTGCACAACGCACCGCTTTAGCAAACGCCTTTTCGGATGCACTACTCAATTCAATTAACGACAAAAAATCGTAAACAGAATGTGGATTAAAACAAGCAAACAATACCGAGAAGAAACATCACGTAAAATTTCGTGGGGGCATTGGTTTGCTTTTTTCAATATTTTATGGGCAATTGCCATTGGCACACGCTACGCGTTTGTGATGGATTGGCCAGATACGCTATTTGGCAAATTATATTTTTTCATCAGTTTATTCGGACACTTTAGTTTTGTTGTGTTCGCGCTGTACTTACTGATTATTTTCCCACTCAGTTTTATCATCAAAAATCAACGCACTTTTCGTGGTATTACAGTCATTTTAACAACGATTGGCGCCACATTATTACTAGTTGATACAGAGGTGTTCTCACGATTTAATTTGCACTTATCCACTGTCGTCTGGAACCTTCTAGTCAATCCAGAAAACGGCGAATTATCTCGCACTTGGCAAATTTTCTTTGCCCCGATGCCAATCATTTTATTAGTACAAATGGTTTTCTCTCGTTGGGCATGGCAAAAATTACGCAGTTTAGAGCGTCAAAAATGGTTAAAAGCCGTTGGTGTATTCTTTGTATGCACTTTCATCGCTACACATCTGATTTATGCGTGGTCAGATGCGTTCATTTATCGTCCGATTACAATGCAACGTTCGAATTTTCCGTTGTCTTATCCAATGACCGCACGCTCGTTTTTGGAAAAACAGGGCTTTTTAAATAAAGCAGAATATGACCAGATCATTGAACAAGAAGGACGTTTAGACGCGTTAAAAGTGAATTACCCAAAACATGCGTTACAATTTGCTGAAGGTTTAACACCTAACTTTATTCTCATCACCGTTTCAGGTTTACGCCATGATGCGATTACTGAGAAACACATGCCTCATTTAGCCCAGTTTGCTAAACAATCTACCCAATTTATGAATCACTATAGTAGTGGAAATACTAATAACACGGGATTAACGGGCTTATTTTATGGGTTAAGTGCTAATTATGTAGACAGTTTATTGAGCAATAAAACAGGCTCCGTGCTCGTAGAAAAATTAAAACAAGAGCAATATGCACTTGGATTATTTTCAAGCACGCAATTTAACTCAACGCTTTTCCACCAAGCACTTTTTCCAACGCTCAGTCGTACTACACGACAAACTAACAATCAATCTGAAGTAGCACGTTTTAACACGTGGTTACACACAGCAAAAAGCAACTCCAAACCTTTTGCCGCTTATTTAAGCTTAGATATTCGACCGAATCTATCCATGGAAGACTATGCGTTAGAATTAGCTGAAATTGATCGACTCTTGGGGGAGATTTTGGCGACAATGAATTTAGACAACACATTTGTTGTCATCACGGCAGAACATGGTTATCAATTCAAGAATTTAACCCCCAAAGAACGCCATCATTATTTTGCTCGTGATGAAATTCAAGTGCCTATGATTATTCATTGGAAAACATTACCTATCAAAACAATCCATAAACTCACGAGCCACGTTGATCTACTGCCTGCGGTAATGACGCACATTTTTAATACACAAAATCCTATTTCAGATTATTCGCAGGGACGAGATCTCTTTAACTTAACTCAAGATTCTCCTTGGGTTTTAGTCTCTAATTATCGTTGGAATGTGATTGTGATACCTGATGGCACACAGTATCATATCGATAAACAAGGAAATTATCAGAAATTTAATCGTGATTACCAAAAAGAATCATCTCAACGACCGCCATTAGGCTTATTCCTTGAGGTATTTAACCAAGAACGCTCGTTTATTGAAAAATAAGTTTCGTTTTATGCGAGACCAATAGTCAAAACCGATTATATTTTTCAAGTTTAACACTTTATACTAGCGAGCAATTTTTTAGGACATAGACATAATGTTATTAATTAAAAATCAGAGAATTTTTCATAACATTGCGACCACTTATATCAATCACATTCGTGTATTGCTTTCATTTCTATTTTTAATTAATAAGAAATCCTCATTTATTGGGGATTTTTTTATATCTACGACACCTAACCAATCCCTAATTTTCACGCCTTCACGGAGTTATTATGAAAAACCATGTTCGTAGTTTTAAAACATACATTAGAGATGAAATCATTAAAAAGGGAGGCTGGGTCAATGCACATGCGCATGCAGACCGTGCCTTTACCATGACACCAGAAAAAATTGGTATCTACCACAGCAGTAACCTACAACAAAAATGGGATTTAGTTGATGAAGTAAAACGCAACTCCAGTGTGGATGATTACTATGCACGTTTTTGCCAATCTATTGAATTAATGATTTCACAAGGAGTCACTGCTTTTGGAACTTTTGTGGATATTGATCCCATTTGTGAAGATCGTGCCATTATTGCCGCACATAAAGCCCGCGAAGTGTATAAACATGATATTACATTAAAATTTGCTAACCAGACATTAAAAGGCGTCATAGAGCCAACTGCACGAAAATGGTTTGATATTGGTACTGAAATGGTGGATATGATCGGCGGTTTACCGTACCGAGATGAATTAGATTACGGTCGTGGGCTAGAAGCCATGGATATTTTATTAGATACGGCTAATTCTCGCGGTATCATGTGTCATGTCCACGTGGATCAATTTAACTCACCCAAAGAAAAAGAAACAGAGCAACTTTGTGATAAAACAATTGAACATGGTATGCAAGGACGGGTGGTTGCTATTCATGGTATCTCCATTGGCGCTCATTCTAAAGATTACCGTTATCGTCTATATGAAAAAATGCGCCAAGCACAGATGATGATGATTGCTTGCCCAATGGCTTGGATCGACAGTAACCGCAAAGAAGATTTAATGCCTTTCCACAATGCCTTAACTCCCGCAGATGAAATGATTCCTGAAGGGATTACTGTCGCGATTGGAACAGATAATATCTGTGACTATATGGTACCTTTATGTGAAGGAGATATGTGGCAAGAGCTTAGCCTCCTTGCCGCAGGTTGCCGCTTTCCAGATTTAGACGCAATGGTCAATATTGCCAGTATCAATGGGCGTAAAGTACTCGGGTTAGATCTCTAATAAACAAAAAGGGCAAATTTACCATTTGCCCTTTTTTCTACAAAACGAACCGCACTTTACGGCTGTACAATATCCAATAACTCATCAAAACGCCCAATACTGTAGGTTGGGATGATATGACTTGTATTCTCACGATTATAATGCAGCCAACAGGTATCAATTTGTGCATTATGCCCACCTAGAATATCGGAGTCTAAATTATCTCCCACCATCAACACGTGACGTCTATCTTTTACTTTTGCGATATCCAAACTATGCTCAAAAATACGTGGATCGGGTTTTGCCATTCCCACTTCCTCTGAAATCGTGACAAATTGGAACCAATCTGCCAGTCCTGTTTTTTCTAAACGTAAACGTTGTAATGTCGTAAATCCATTAGTAATAATTCCAAGATAGGCATGTTCTTTTAACACAGAAAGCGTCTCAACTACTTGTTCGAGTGGCTTACAAATATCCGCCATAGCCAGTAAATAATGTTCATTAAGCTCAACAGGTTGTTTATTTAAACGTGTTGCCCAATAGGAAAAACGTGTTACTTGTAATTGCTCTGCCGTAATTTCTCCATTCTGGTATTGCACCCAAAGTGGTTTATTCACCCGTTGGAACTCATCAAAATCGGCTTGCTGAAAATCGACGCCATATTCAGAAAAGAGCATTTGTAAACCTGCAAACGCATCAAAAGAAAATAAGGTTTCGTCTGCATCGAAAAAAAGCCACTCATATTTCATTGTATTATTACTCCATCTATTTTTGCTCTCAAAGCCTGTCCATCATGGCAGGTCTTAATGCATTCAAATAATGCATTTGCTTGAGGATATTCTTTTTTTAAATAACCTAGCCATTGCTTAATGCGTGCGACATGATAAAACCCCGTATCAAACTGATTTTCAGTGTGTGCATACTTCTGTAATATCTGTTGCACTTGACTCCAAGCCATTTTTGCTTGGTTGTGTTTAACAACATAGCTCAAATTAGGCACATTCAATGCACCACGTCCAATCATCAAATCTTGACAGCCTGTAACAGCGAGACAATTTTGTCCATCCTGCCAAGACCAGATTTCCCCATTTGCAATAACTGGAATATGCAATGTTTGGCGTACTTCATTAATTTTTTCCCAATTAATCTGTTCGGCACGATAACCATCCACTTTAGTTCGACCATGAATCGTGATTTCTGTCGCACCACCTTGCTGTACTGCATCGGCAATTTCAAAGGCTTGGTTGACATCATCCCAACCTAAACGCACTTTTACACTCACGGGTAATGATTGCGGCACAGCCTCTCGCAATGCTTTTGTCGCGGAATAGATCAACTCAGGCTGTTTTAACAGCGATGCGCCGCCATGGCTACCATTTACTGTTTTTGAAGGACAGCCGCAATTGAGATCAATACCATGCGAACCTAACTCCACGGCTCGTACCGCATTCTCGGCTAACCATTGTGGATGTTGTCCTAATACCTGCACTCGAACAGGAGTACCTGAAGCAGTGAAGCCCTGTTGATACAGTTCTGGACAAAGACGATAAAAAACTTTGGTTGGTAATAATTGATCAACAACACGTACGAATTCTGAAATACATAAGTCATAGTGATTTACGTCCGTCAATAACTCACGTACAAATGGATCCAGTACGCCTTGCATAGGGGCTAAAATCACGCGCATGGCTTATCTGTTCTCACGATATAAAACAAGAATAACGCAGTAAGTGCACCTAATGTATCCGCGAGTATATCTTTTTGCGCATCCCAAGGATCACCTTGTGATCCTAAAAATGCGTTTCCTGCTTCTCCACCCGCAATCACAGCATATTGCCATTCAATCAATTCATAGCTGGCAGCTAAACTCATAATAAAAAATAAAGCAAAGCATCCTGCCAAAATAGGACCGCATAAATGACGTCGTAATAACCACTCTGCCATCGGAAAGCTATAAAAACCAATAATATAATGTGCAATTCGGTCAAAATGGTTACGTTCCTCACCTAACCACCCTAAGTATTGGTTTGCCCAATCAAATGGCACATGCTCGAAAGTATAATGTGCGCCAATCAAATGTAACATCATCCATAGACTCATTAAGAAATAAGCCAAATGGCTAAATTGAAACACACGATAAGTTACCACTAATAAACAAAATACGAGACAAACAGGCAACACTTCCGCATACCACACCGCTCTTGAAAAAGGATCGACACCTGACCAGATTGCAAGAGAGACAATGATAACCGCAAGCGTAAACGGAAAGCGATCCGAAGCCCGTATTCCCATTACTTCCAACCTTTCGTTTTACAAATTAAATCGTAAGCGGCTTGAATTTGTTGCGTTTTTTCTTTTGCCATCTCTAACATTTCTTTTGGTAACCCTTTTGCCACTAACTTGTCAGGATGGTTTTCATTCATCAAGCGGCGGTAAGCGCGCTTAACCGTTTGTTGGTCATCACTCGCTGATACACCAAGCACTTGATAAGCATCCTCAACCGTTGGACCAGAATGTGTTTGATACCCACCATAATGTTGCTGATTGTGCTGTTGATAATGGTAATTATCTTGATACCCTTGTTGATATCCACCACGAGTAAATTGACGTGCGGCAAACTCCATAGCTAACATTTGTTCGAATTGGAAACGGGATAAGCCTAGCTCTTCTGCCACGACATACAGCACCTCTTTTTCTCGAGGTTCTAACTGTGCATCCGCAAATGCCGCTTGCACTTGCACATGTAAGAACATTCTTAACAAATCTGCACGTTGACCACAGCCCAATCGAAATTCACGAATCACTTGGCGAAGTGGAAAATCTGTAGCTTTACCACGTGTAAAGGCGTCTTGTGCTAAACGACGATTCATTTCGTCTAATTGCATTTGTTGCATAAGATGATTCGCAAGCTGAATATCATCCTCTGTCACTCGACCTTTCGCTTTACTTAAATGTCCCAATACTGCAAAAGTGGTCTGCATAAACAAAGATTGGCGAGTGATCTTACTTTTGAAAAAGCTTGAATTAACCGTACCAAGTTCATACAACTTTTTGTCACCAATATGCCCGAGAATCACCCCACAAATTGCACCAAAAAAGCCGCCCAACTTCCAGCCAATAATCAATCCTAAAAATTTGCCAATAAAATTCATTCTCTCTCCCCTGACTTCATCAAAATACGGTTGACTTTTTTACGTTATCGAACAAAGCTTAATATTTCCTTAATGTCACCCGCACTTTTCCCTTATTTCACGCCATACTGTTCTCGATACACTCGCATCGCTGGTAAATACTGCTGATACGATGGTTCTTGTTCAATAAATGTCATCAAATCATCGAAATCAATAATCGCCAGAACATGACATTGGTAATCTCGTTCAACTTCTTGAATCGCCGATAAATCCCCCTTGCCCTTTTCTTTGCGATTTAATGCAATCATCACCGCACTTAACTTTGCTTGATTTGCAGCAATTAATTCCATCGACTCACGAATCGCTGTCCCAGCAGTAATCACATCATCGACCAATAGAATATTGCCTTTTAATCCTGCCCCAATTAACTGACCGCCTTCGCCATGGTCTTTCGCTTCTTTACGATTAAAACACACGGGCTTATCAAGATGAAAATGATTAAATAGCGCAACAGACACGGTTGTTGCAATCGGGATTCCTTTATATGCGGGTCCAAAAATGACATCATAATCGACATGACTCGCCTGAATCGCTTTTGCATAAAACTCCCCTAAACGAGCCAGATCAGCGCCAGTGTTAAATAACCCTGCATTAAAAAAATACGGGCTAACACGACCTGATTTGAGAGTAAACTCCCCAAATTTTAAGACTTGGCGACTTAACGCAAACTGGATAAATTCAAATTTATAGGCTTCCATTCATGTACACCTTATTTTGCTAATGCCTGACGTTGCGCATTAAAAATCACTTCACAACCTTGTTTTGCTAGAGATAATAACGTAAGGAGTTCATCATGACTGAATGGTTCACCTTCTGCAGTTCCTTGTACTTCAATCATTCTGCCATCTTCCATCATCACGACATTCATATCGGTTTCTGCTGCCGAATCTTCAACATATTCTAAGTCACAGACGGCTTCCCCATTGACAATCCCCACTGAAATTGCTGCGACTAATCCTTTAATCGGATTGGTTTTCAACGTACCATTTTCAATGAGCGTATGAATCGCATCACATAATGCCACACATGCTCCAGTAATCGACGCTGTACGGGTTCCACCATCCGCTTGGATCACATCACAATCCAGAGTAATTGAACGTTCACCCAATGCTTCTAAATCCACCATCGCACGTAACGAACGCGCAATGAGACGCTGAATTTCCATTGTACGTCCGCTCTGTTTTCCTTTTGCCGCTTCACGTTGCATACGGCTATGCGTTGAACGCGGTAACATACCGTATTCCGCGGTGACCCAACCTTGATTTTGACCTTTTAAAAAGCGAGGCACAGATTCTTCTACCGTAGCGGTACATAATACTTTTGTGTCTCCAAATTCAACTAATACCGCCCCTTCAGCATGTTTTGTGTAATGACGCGTAATATGAATTGGACGAGGGTGATGATTGGCACGATCATTTGGACGCATAAAATTATTCCTTACTTATTCACGATTCTGATAAAAAATTCGTGCTATTTTAGCATGCAAACTGACAGAAACGAAATTTACCAGTACAATAGCTGAGTTTAACCGTTCATCTTTTCGTAACACTAAGGAATCCACATGATTTATAGTATGACTGCCTTCGCACGCATTGAAATTAAACAAGAATGGGGCGATGCTGTATGGGAAATTCGTTCAGTCAATCAACGCTATCTCGAGACGTTTTTCCGATTACCTGAACAATTTCGTGGTTTAGAAAATACATTACGTGAAAAACTACGCCACCATCTTACTCGTGGCAAAATTGAATGTAGCTTACGAATCGATAACAAAAAACAAACTGTAACAGAATTAAATTTAAACAAGGCTCTTGCACAGCAGGTTATTCAATCATTACAGTGGATTAAGCAACAAGCTGGTGAAGGTGAAATTAGCCTAAATGAGGTATTACGTTATCCTGGCGTGATAGAAACACCAGAGCAGGACCTAGACCAAATCAGCCAACAATTATTAAATGCTTTTGATACGTTATTGGTAGATTTTATCGCTATGCGTGCAAGAGAAGGGGAAAAATTAGAAGCGTTAATCCAGCAGCGCTTAGATGCCATTTCTATCGAAGCGGAAAACGTGCGCGCAATGATGCCAGAAATTTTACAATGGCAACGTGACCGCTTACTCCAACGCTTCGAGGAAATTAATTTACAAGCCGACTCGCAACGTCTTGAACAAGAAATGGTTCTGATGGCACAACGTGTAGATGTCGCTGAAGAGTTAGATCGTCTACAACTGCATGTCAAAGAAACGCAATCTATTTTGAAAAAAGGGGGAGCGGTTGGTCGTAAATTAGACTTTATGATGCAAGAATTAAATCGCGAATCGAATACGCTTGCATCAAAATCAATTAATGCGGAGGTCACCAATTCTGCGGTTGAATTAAAAGTATTAATTGAACAAATGCGTGAACAAATTCAAAACTTAGAGTAAGGAAAAAGGATATGACTTATTCATTATTAACTGCTACGCAAGAAATCATTGCGTGCAATTTACAACAATATACCCTCATTGAAATTAAAGGCGATGACGCTGAAAAATTTCTACAAGGTCAATTAACATGTGATGTAAGCCTGCTTGCTGAAGGGGAATCGACACTGGCTGCACATTGTGATCCTAAAGGGAAAATGACTGCGTTATTCCGTTTAATTCGTACTGAAACACAGTGTTTCTATCTTCTTGTGAAAAAATCACTGATGCCTACCGCTTTAGCACAATTAAAAAAATATGCCGTTTTTTCAAAAGTCACCTTTACAGAACTTGATTGGCAAATTATTGGTTTAGCTGGAGAACAAATGCTCAAAGCCAGTGATGAAATCGTGGCTAAAATCCGCATTAACATCGGCAGTCAGCAACCGCGTGTCATTTTAATCCATCCAACGACATTGGATATTTCTACGAATGCTGCCCATGTTGTATGGGACTTATTGGATATTCAAGATGGGATCCCGTTATTAAGTGCTGAAACACAAGGTGAATTTATTCCTCAAGCATTGAATCTGCAATGTTTAGAAAACGCGATTTCTTTCCAAAAAGGATGCTATATCGGTCAGGAAATTGTTGCTCGTGCAAAATACCGAGGCGCCAATAAACGCGCTATGTTTACTTTTGTTGCCGCAAGCCAAACACACCCTATTGTGAATAGTGAAATTGAAATGCAGTTAGAAACAAACTGGCGTAAAACAGGCACGATTATTAGTGCGGTCAATTTAGACAATGTTTTATGGTTACAAGTTGTTTTAACTAATCCAATTGAAAATGGCACACCATTTAGATTAGCCGATAACACTGAACTGACTTTGCATCCGTTACCTTATGCATTAGTTTAAACTTCGTGTCATCCGATCCCATAAAAAAAGCAGACTAATCAGTCTGCTTTTTTATGATGTTAAAAAATTACTTCGTTGCCACGTTATCAAGCCTTTTGTTTGGTATTAATTTTGCAATAATCAATCCCACCACACAGCCTAAAATCGCAAACGGTAACCACTCCATTGAATAAGCTTTAAGTGGTAAAGTCGTCACTAATTCAGCCCCCATTACAGAAAGGATAGAAATTACAGTTACCAGTACAATTGACGTCCCTTTTGCTAATCTTGGTAATGGCATCACTAAATTAACTAACAACAATAACATCGCTGTCATTGAAATTGGATACAAGACTAAAAGTACTGGAACAGACTTGCTGATCACCGCATTTAGGCCTTGGTTGGCTAAACCAAATCCAATTAAAGTAAATAAAATGGCGTAATTACGATAAGAAATCGCAGGGAAAATACTGTTGAAGTAAGATGAAGTTGCGACAACTAGACCAATTGCAGTCGTCAAACACGCAAGCGTAACAATTAAACCGAGTAAGCTACGACCTAACTCACCAAAGGATTGTGCCGTGGCTTCATTTAAAATAAATACGCCTAAGTTCTGACCTTTCGCACTGACATCTGCAAGCGTTTGTGCCGTTAATGGCATATTGTTTCCAATCCAACCAATTGCAATATAAATGAAAGCTAAGGCGACCGCCGCCACAATGCTAGCTAATGTTGCCTGTTTAATAAAACTACTGTTTTTATCACTTTTCGCACGAATTGCATTCATCACAACGACAGAAAACGCAAAAGAAGCCAAAACATCCATCGTTTGATAACCCTCAATAAAACCCGTGATCAATGGGTTTTGCATCGTATCTAATGTGTTCACATTTTCATCACCTAATAAGATACTTGCCATGCGAACAACCAATGCAATAATTGCCACTAAAAGTACGGGAGTCAAAATCGCACCAATACGATCAACCATTTTCGTTGGATTTAAACTGACCCATAATGTGATACCGAAATACACCAGAGTGAAAAAGAATAGTGCAATCGTATCTGTTCCGCCAATAAACGGAATCACCGCCATATCAAATGCGGTTGCAGCCGTACGTGGAATAGCAAAGAAAGGACCAATGGTTAAATAAATAGCACTAAGTAATAAAATCGAAATCCACGGATGAATATCTTCCAATGCCTTTTTATACCCGCCTTCATAACGCGTAGCAACCAAAATCCCTAATAACGGTAAGCCAACCCCTGTTGCCACGAAACCAATAATTGCAGACCAAAAGCCAACACCGCTTTCAAAACCTAACTTAGGTGGAAAAATTAAGTTTCCTGCTCCAAAAAAGATGGCGAACAACATAAAGCCAACTACAAATGTATTTTTATTCATATCAAACCTCAAATGCCTAAAATTAAATAAACTTCTTTAAATCTGTATAAAATATAAAAGGCGCCATTCTACTATAAAAATAATGTATCACCTACACACGTAAACCAAAAAACAAACAATTCTGATGTTTAATTATGTTGCTGTAGAAAAACATTTACTCAAAATAGGGTTATTTTATATAAGATGCAATCTTTCTCTTAATAGAAAAGCATGGACAGTGATTGAGTTAATGTTTCCTTTGCTGTAAACTACTCTCCCGTCTTGATGATTTATTCAATCCAATAACCTTATTTTTCATATCAATCAATAGTTAGGTTTCATATGGCTACAAATTATATTTTTGTAACGGGTGGTGTTGTATCTTCCCTAGGTAAAGGTATTGCCGCGGCATCATTAGCAGCAATCTTAGAAGCTCGTGGTTTAAATGTAACCATGCTAAAGCTGGATCCTTATATTAACGTCGATCCAGGCACAATGAGTCCAACACAACACGGTGAAGTATTTGTTACTCAAGACGGGGCTGAAACCGACTTAGACTTAGGTCATTACGAACGCTTTATTCGCACAAAAATGACAAAACGTAATAACTTCACTACAGGTAAAATTTACTCTGAAGTGTTACGTAAAGAGCGTCGTGGCGATTACCTAGGAGCAACGATTCAAGTTATTCCACACATTACGAATGAAATCAAATCACGCGTCATTGACGGTGCGGCAGGACACGATGTAGCTATCGTTGAAGTGGGAGGTACGGTTGGTGATATCGAATCCTTACCGTTTTTAGAAGCCTTACGTCAATTAGCCGCTCAAGTTGGTCGTGAACGTACCATTTTCATGCATTTAACGTTGGTGCCTTATATCCCTACTGCCGGTGAGGTAAAAACTAAACCAACTCAACATTCAGTCAAAGAATTATTATCTATTGGTATTCAACCCGATGTACTAATTTGTCGTTCAGATCGCATGATCCCACCAAACGAGCGTGCCAAAATTGCCTTATTCTGTAATGTACCAGAAAGAGCGGTCATTTCATTAAAAGATGTGAGCTCAATTTACCAAATTCCAGCCTTATTAAAATCACAAGGTTTAGATGACTTTATTTGTCAACGTTTCCACCTAGACTGCCCAGAAGCTGATCTTTCAGAATGGGAACAAGTGTTGTATCAAGAAGCTAACCCAACTGGCGATGTGACAATTGGTATGGTGGGCAAATACACTGAATTGCCTGATGCTTACAAATCGGTTAACGAAGCATTAAAACACGCAGGCTTAAAAAATCGCTTAAACGTAACGATCAAATACATCGACTCACAAGATGTGGAAACCAAAGGCACCGAAGTGCTACAAGGTGTGGACGGCATTTTAGTGCCGGGTGGCTTCGGTAATCGTGGTGTAGAAGGCAAAATCTTAACCGCACAATATGCACGTGAAAACAACATACCTTATTTAGGTATCTGTTTAGGTATGCAAGTTGCCTACATCGAATATGCACGTAACGTTGCAGGTTTAACTAATGCAAACTCCACAGAATTTGACCGCACCTGTGAATACCCAGTAGTGGGCTTAATCACCGAATGGCAAGATGCAGAAGGTAAGATCGAAACGCGTAGCGATGAATCTGATTTAGGTGGCACAATGCGTTTAGGTGCACAACAATGCCATTTAATCGAGGGCAGCAAAGCGCGTGAGCTTTATGGTGCGGAAACTATCGAAGAACGTCACCGCCACCGTTACGAAGTGAACAACGTATTACGTCCCCAAGTAGAAAAAGCGGGCTTAAAAATCACAGGTTTATCGGCAGACAAAAAATTAGTGGAAATCATTGAAGTACCAAACCATCCTTGGTTTGTTGCATGTCAATTCCACCCAGAATTTACTTCCACACCTCGCGATGGTCACCCTCTCTTCGCGGGCTTCGTCAAAGCCGCAAAAGAGAATCAGAAAAAATAACGACTATCCCCGCATTTAGCGGGGATTTTTTTATTCTTGCTCACGCCAATTCACTATTCAAAAAATCATCAAGTACGGGGCAATTTGAGCACATTTTTTATACTTAAAAAACTAGATGTAAATCAATTAATCCGCATTTTTCAGAAGACAAATGGCCTGAATTATTTTAAGATACATCCCATTCATTTCAATTTAATTTTCATTTTAAAGAGGAAAACAAAATGGCAAAAATCGTTAAAGTGATCGGCCGTGAAATCATCGATTCTCGTGGTAATCCAACTGTTGAAGCTGAAGTTCATTTAGAAGGTGGTTTTGTAGGCTTAGCGGCTGCACCATCAGGTGCATCAACAGGTTCACGTGAAGCGTTAGAACTACGTGACGGTGACAAAGCACGTTTCTTAGGTAAAGGTGTATTAAAAGCTGTTTCGGCAGTTAACAATGAAATCGCACAAGCTATCCTAGGTAAAGATGCTTCAAACCAAGCTGAAATCGACCAAATCATGATCGACTTAGATGGTACAGATAACAAATCTAAGTTTGGTGCTAACGCAATTTTAGCGGTTTCTTTAGCAAATGCGAAAGCTGCAGCTGCCGCGAAAGGTATGCCATTATTTGCTTGGATTGCTGAACTCAACGGTACACCAGGTCAATATTCTATGCCATTACCAATGATGAACATCATCAACGGCGGTGAGCACGCAGACAACAACGTTGATATCCAAGAATTTATGATTCAACCAGTTGGTGCAAAAACTTTACGTGAAGCATTACGTATCGGTGCTGAAGTATTCCACAACCTTGCTAAAGTATTAAAAGGCAAAGGCTTAAGCACAGCAGTTGGTGACGAAGGTGGTTTCGCGCCTAACTTAGAATCAAACGCAGCTGCACTTGCTTGTATCAAAGAAGCAGTTGAAAAAGCAGGTTATGTATTAGGTAAAGACGTAACTTTAGCGATGGACTGTGCATCATCTGAGTTCTATAACAAAGAAAACGGTATGTACGAAATGAAAGGTGAAGGTAAATCATTCACTTCTCAAGAGTTCACTCACTACTTAGAAGAGTTATGCAAAGAATACCCAATCGTGTCTATCGAAGATGGTCAAGATGAATCAGACTGGGATGGTTTCGCATACCAAACTAAAGTGTTAGGTGACAAAGTACAATTAGTTGGTGATGACTTATTCGTAACTAACACCAAAATCTTAAAAGAAGGTATCGAAAAAGGTATAGCGAACTCTATCTTAATCAAATTCAACCAAATCGGTTCATTAACTGAAACTTTAGCCGCAATCAAAATGGCTAAAGATGCTGGCTACACAGCAGTAATTTCACACCGTTCTGGTGAAACTGAAGATGCGACAATCGCAGACTTAGCAGTAGGTACAGCAGCAGGTCAAATCAAAACTGGTTCAATGAGCCGTTCTGACCGTATCGCGAAATACAACCAATTAATCCGTATCGAAGAAGCATTAGGTGACAAAGCACCATTCTTAGGTTTAAAAGCGGTTAAAGGTCAAGCATAATTCACTGATAAAATCGTAAAAAAGAACACCGCACTTTTCAGTGCGGTGTTTTTTTGCCTACTCGCATCACATTCCTTGTGTTACTTCATCCGATTTTTTCAATAAAGATAGGCAAAAACGCGTGGTATTCCCTTCTCTTGTCTGTCCTTTATAAACGTGAGAAAGAAACCAATCTATTCATTTTCTCAAAAGTATCTCATGTTTTACTGTTCTAAAAGACCATCAAATTAACGTCTTGGATAGTACAATAAAAAAACCGAAATTGTATATTTTCAAAACACCGGGAAATGTTTTCATGTCTATCTTTATCGGTTCACTTTACATTTCAAGCGGGCGCAAATTCTATCCTATTATCTGATAAAATCAACCCACCCTAGACAAAAGACATACAAAAAAGAAGGAATTAATAAAAGGTACGATGAGTTGAGATTAAAACTAAATCAGCTATAGTTTAGTTTCAAACCAACTCTCTAAAATCAGGCATGCTGAGATCCCATCAACTTTACTTTTATTCAATGCTTTATAGCCACCACGTGCAAAAATCTCAGCACGCGCTTCTATCGTTGTCAAACGTTCATCATGTAATTCCACGGTTATCCCAAAACGACCATGTAAACGATTCGCGAATTTTCTTGCTCGTTCAGTCAATTCTTGTTCGGTACCATCCATATTCAGAGGCAAGCCAACCACAAGCACATCAGGTTTCCAATCTAGAAGGCATTTTCCTATCATTTCCCAATTTGGTACACCCTCTTGCGCTTTAAATGCAGGCAGGACTTGGGCAGTCCCCGTAATACTCTGCCCTACCGCGCATCCAATACTTTTTGTGCCAAAATCAAAGGCTAATACGGTGATACCCATTAACAATGCCCTGCCTGATAAGCAAAATTATGATGTTGAATACCAAGTAACAAATTGGCTTCTACCCAACGTTCTTCATACGGTACATCAAATAAAATGCGATTGTTGGCGGGTACAACAAGCCAGTCGTTATTTGCAATTTCCTCTTCTAACTGATTAGGTGTCCAGCTCGCACACCCTAACGCGACCAAATATTTTTCTGGCGCATTTTTTGTCCCAAATGTATCAATAATATCTGCTGAAGTCGTCAGCGTTAATTGATCTGTCACTTTATAACTGTGCTTGAAATCTTGTGTTGTTTTGGTATGCAAAATGAATCCACGTTCGATATTTACAGGTCCTCCTGCCAACACTAAATCGTCACCATACGTGCGGTCTGTTTTCATCATAAAATTCATTTTTGCACATAGTTCTGCGATACTTAAATCCGTCGGTTGATTCAGGACTAACCCCATTGTACCTTGTGGATTATGTTCGCAAATATACACAACAGAACGAGAAAAATAGTCGTCATTCAGTTGTGGCATAGCAATGAGGAAATGATCTTGTAGTTCCATAATGCACTCTCCTAACCTAAATCACCAAAACACAATTGCAACGCAGTAATCGCGGCTAATCCTGCTGTTTCAGTGCGTAATACACGCTTTCCTAATAAAATTTCAGTAAATCCTTGTTGTTCTGTCTGGGCAATCTCTTGTGGCGACAACCCCCCTTCAGAACCGATTAATAAACGCACACCTTCCGATTGAATGGGCGGTAAGGTACGAATAGAATATTGGGCTCGTGGATGTAAATTCAACTTCAATGCACCATCTTTTTCTGCACACCAATCCTGTAATTTCATCATGGGGCGAATTTCAGGAATGACATTACGTCCACATTGCTCACAAGCCGCAATCGCAATTTTTTGCCATTGTTGGATCTTTTTATCCATTCGATCCGCATCCAATTTGACGCCACAACGTTCTGACCATAAAGGTGTAATCACATTTACCCCCAGTTCAACAGATTTCTGAATAGTAAACTCCATTCGCTCACCGCGTGAAATGACTTGTCCTAAATGAATTTTCAATGGACTCTCACGATCTAGCCACTGCTGATTTAAAATGTGTACCTCAATGGTTCTTTTGCTGACTTGGGTAATCACAGCGGTATAAATATGATTACTGCCATCAAATAACTCAATTTGCTCTCCGACCTGCATACGCAGTACTCGACCAACATGATTTGCCGCGTCTTCGCTTAGTGTACAATGCGTGAGCTGCTGTAAAGATGTAGGGTGATAAATTCTCGGTATTCTCATAATCTTGATTCACAATTCTTTTAACACATATCATATCAGAAAAGACGGATTTCAGAGAGTAATCCCGCTCGAACCGCTAAGATTATTCACTTCTATTTGAAAATATTTCAATGTAAACACAATTTATCCAAGATAAAGAAAAGATATAATGGTTCACAATAACATCGACAAAGAAAAGAGAGGACAAGATGAAAAATGTCGCAAAGGTTCACAGTGCACCAGAAAAACATTGGGTAGGTAATGGATTCCATGTCCACTCCATGTTTACTTATCAAGATAAAGATAAAAATATCGATCCATTTTTATTAATGGATTATAACCCTCCTCGTTATTTCGATGGTGGGCGTAGTCAAGATTTTCGTGGCGTAGGTGAACATCCTCACCGAGGTTTCGAAACTGTCACCATTGCTTATCAAGGTGAAGTTCAACATGCCGATTCTGCTGGTGGAGGCGGAATTATTGGAACAGGCGATGTACAATGGATGACTGCTGGCTCGGGCGTCATGCATGAAGAATTTCATTCAGAAAACTTCTCTAAAGAAGGCGGTATGTTTGAAATGGTGCAATTATGGGTCAATTTACCTACAAAATACAAAATGACATCACCCAAATATCAAGCGATTAAATCGGCAGATATTCCCGTGGTCGAATTAGATAATCATGCGGGTTCTGCTCGCATTATTGCAGGTGAGTTCAATCACACCAATGGTGCTGCTAGCACCTTCAGCCCGATTAATATGTGGGATGTAAAAATGAATGCCAGTAAAGCGCATACATTTTGGGTGCCTGAAAGCCATAACCTCATCATTCTGGTCTTGGATGGCACCTTGCAAATCAATAGTAGAGACATTGCTCGTCGAGGTGAATTAGTGACCTTCGAAAAAGGAGGAGAAAATGTGCATATCGAAGCAAACAATGAGGTGAAATTGCTCATTTTGACTGGTGAACCATTAAATGAACCCATTGTAGGTTATGGACCATTCGTGATGAATACTCGAGACGAAATCCTACAAGCAATGCATGATGTACAACGTGGTCAATTTGGCAAAATTCACACGATGTAATCGTTAAAAAGTGCGGTCTCTTCCACCGCACTTTTCTTCCTTGCTCCTATCCCTCCTTCAAAAAATAAATGACAAAGAGTAAAAAGAACGCGTAAAAATCTGTTAAAATACACACGATTTGATTAGCAAAACGAGGCATATTATCGAAAACTGGCAACGAGGTTTTGTCTTGCATCGCAAAGCCTATAGTGAAACGAGCTTATTAGTAGATTTATTCACAGAAGAAACAGGGCGTTTAACTGTACTCGCAAAAGGCGCCCGTGCAAAGCGTTCTGCATTAAAAGGAGTTTTACAACCTTTTACGCCTTTACTATTACGTTGGACGGGTCGAGGAGAGTTAAAAACGCTTACGCGAGCAGAGCCCGCTGCCATTACTTTGCCACTCCAACACACCGCACTCTACAGTGGTTTTTATATTAATGAGTTAGTGAGTCGTGTACTGGAGCCTGAAACTGCTTATCCCCAGTTGTTTCAAGATTATTTACATTGTTTAACGCGTTTAGCAACGACTCCCGCTCAAGTGGAGCCAAGTCTACGTCACTTTGAATTTCAATTATTGCAAACCTTAGGTTACGGCGTCGATTTTTGCCATTGTGCTGGCTCTGGGGAGCCTGTTGATATGAATATGACCTACCGTTATCGCGAAGAAAAAGGCTTTATTGCGTCATTAATTCAAGATAATTTGACATTTTATGGACGAGAACTCTTGGCATTTGAGGCTCGCCAATTTCACGAACCCGCGACCTTACAGGCGGCAAAACGTTTTACTCGGATGGCGCTAAAACCTTATTTAGGGAATAAACCATTAAAAAGCCGAGAGTTATTTACTCAATATAAGTTGTATCAAAAATAGATTATGGTATTACGTTATACTCCTCCAAAATCACAGCAAACAAGAAAAAAATTCGTCACCGATATCGTTGATTTAGACTATCAAGGATTAGGGGTAGCCAAAATACAAGGCAAAACGTGGTTTATCGAAAATGCCTTACCCCAAGAAAAAGTGGAAGTGCAAGTTGTCGAAGAAAAACGCCATTATGGTCAAGGTATTGCGACAAAAATTTTACAAGTCAGCCATCAGCGCCAACGCCCTGTTTGTACTGATTATCATTTATGTGGCGGTTGCCAGACCCAACATATTGCCATTGACTTACAACGCCAAACTAAACAAAATGCCTTATTTCAGCGTCTACAAAAACTGCAGCCCCATGTACAAGTGATGCCCATGCTTGAAGGTGATATATGGCACTATCGTCGCAGAATGCGACTCAGCCTGTCTTTCAATTCAAAAACAAAACAGTTAGATATCGGTTTTCGACAAAAACGTTCACAACAGATTGTCAACATTCAACAGTGTCATGTTTTAACGAAACCACTCAATCATCTTTTAAGTAAACTTATTGTCTTGCTGAGAAACTGGTCTACCCCTAAAAACTTAGGCCACATAGAACTTGTTCAAGCGGATAATGGCATTGCTATGTTGTTGCGTCATACTGGGAAATTGGCCGAAAAAGACCGCTCTTCGCTCATCTATTTTGCCAAACAAGAACAGTTGATGTTGTTTTTGCAAGATGACCATCATCTCCTTCAAGTCTGTGGCGATTCGCCTTATTACCAACTGGATCATGGCTTACAGCTCCACTTTGATATTCGTGATTTTATTCAAGTAAACAAACAGTTAAATCAAAAAATGATCAGCACTGCATTAGACTGGTTGGAACTGAAATCTACAGATAATGTGTTAGATTTATTTTGCGGAATGGGAAACTTTACTTTACCAATTAGTCGTCATGTCAAACATGTCATTGGTATTGAAGGGGTCTCTGCCATGGTAGCAAAAGCACAGAAAAATGCAGTACAGAACCAATGCACGAACGTTCAGTTTTACCAAGCTGATTTAGATAAACCTTTTGTGCATCACGCGTGGGCAACACAACCATTTAACAAGATTTTATTAGACCCACCTCGTGCTGGTGCAGCCTTTGCACTTCAAGCATTATGTGAACTAAATGCAGAAAAAATCGTCTATGTTTCCTGTAACCCTGCTACATTAGTACGAGATACAGAAATGTTACATACTCTTGGCTACCGCCTACAAAAAGTCGCGATGATTGATATGTTCCCTCATACAGGGCATTTAGAATCCATCAGTTTATTTGAAAAACAATAAGGATAGATTATGGTTGCAGTACGAAGTTCTCATTTACTGAATCCTAAAGATTTTGTGATTGAAACCTGGTGTGGACAGTTAGACTTGCCAGCATCAGTCAGAGATAACCTTATTCGTGCCTGGTACTATTCACAACAAAAAATCACCGCACTGGCTTCTGAACAAAAAACTTGTTCATTACACGGCGGAGTCGAAATGGTAGAAATTCTGCACAGTTTGAATATGGATGCCGACAGCTTACTGACCGCAATGCTGTATCCTGTCATTAACCATAAACTTGTTGAATTAGCACAAGTGAGTGAAGAATTTGGTAGCAATATTAGCAAGTTAGCAAAAGGCGTGATGGAAATGGACAATATCCGTCAACTCAATGTCAGCCAATCGGCTAGCAGTTCTCAGGTCGACAACGTACGTCGTATGCTATTGGCTATGGTAGATGATTTCCGCTGTGTCATTATTAAACTGGCAGAACGGATCACTTTTCTCCGCGACGCAGAACAAGATTGCTCGGAAGAAGATAAAGTGTTGGCGGCTAAAGAGTGTGCTAACATTTATGCTCCTCTCGCCAACCGCCTCGGTATCGGACAACTGAAATGGGAATTAGAAGATTACTGTTTCCGCTATTTACATCCTGAACAATACCGTAATATTGCCCAATTATTACAAGAACGTCGTTTAGACCGCGAACAATATATTGCCGATTTCGTCGCTGAATTAAACGGCTATCTGCGTGAAAATATTGAGAATGCCGAAGTCTATGGACGACCAAAACATATTTACAGTATTTGGCGCAAGATGCAGAAGAAACATTTAGCCTTTAGCGACCTCTATGATGTACGTGCCGTACGTATTATCGTTCCGAAATTACAAGATTGTTATTCTGCCCTTGGTATTGTCCATACGCACTTCAAACATATTCCAAAAGAATTTGATGATTATGTGGCGAACCCTAAACCTAATGGCTATCAGTCTATCCATACGGTTGTGTTAGGTAAAGGCGGGAAACCTGTCGAAGTACAAATTCGAACACAACAAATGCATGATGACGCGGAGCTTGGTGTCGCAGCACACTGGAAATACAAAGAAGGTACCGTGGGTGGACGCTCAGGTTATGAAGAAAAAATCACGTGGTTACGTAAACTACTTGCATGGCAAGATGATATTACCGACTCAGGTGAGATTATGGCAGAAATGCGTAGCCAAGTGTTCGATGACCGCGTTTATGTTTTTACACCCAAAGGGGAAGTCATTGATTTACCAACAGGGTCTACCCCACTGGATTTTGCTTATAGTATTCATAGTGAAATTGGACATCGCTGCATTGGTGCCAAAGTAGCAGGTCGTATTGTTCCCTTCACCTACCAATTACAAATGGGTGATCAAATCGAGATCATTACTCAGAAAAATCCAAACCCAAGCCGAGATTGGCTCAATCCCAACCTTGGTTTTGCTCATACCGCTAAAGCACGCGCTAAAATTCATGCTTGGTTCAAAAAGCAAGATCGTGAGAAAAATATCCCTGCAGGTAAAGACATGCTGGATAACGAAATGGCGCGCTTAAATCTTAGCTTAAAACAAATAGAGCAATACGCGTTACCGCGTTATAACTTAAAAAACCTTGAGGACTTATATGCGGGCTTAGGGGGAGGAGACATTCGGCTTAATCATCTCATCAACTTTCTACAAAATAAGCTCATCAAAGCAACCGCACAAGAAGTCGATGAAGAAATTCTTCGTCATGTAGCAAATAAAAGTGCGGCAAATAACCAACAAAAAGAAAAGCCCAAAGGCTATGTCATCGTAGAAGGGGTAGGAAACTTAATGCACCATATTGCCCGTTGCTGTCAACCTATTCCTGGCGATCATATTATGGGTTACATTACGATGGGACGCGGTATTTCAATACACCGAAGCGATTGTGAGCAATTTCTCGAATTACAACAAGCTCACCCAGAACGCGTCGTTGAATCGCTTTGGGGAGAAAATTATGCCAGTGGATTCCGCATCAGTATACGCATTCTTGCCAGCGATCGTAGTGGTTTATTGCGAGATATCACAACCGTACTCGCCAATGATAAGATTAGTGTACTTGGGGTATCAAGCCGAACAGATACCAAAAAGCAATTAGCCACAATCGATATGGAAATTGAACTGAATAACGTTCAAGTTTTAAGTAAAATTCTCGCTCGTTTAGCTAAATTAGACGATGTTATCGAAGCAAAACGACTCTAACAATAAAATAGACAGGAATAGAACCATGCATAAAACAACAGGACTCACGCATTTAATTAAAGCAACGGGTTACTCGATAAAGGGGCTAACATTTGCTATCAAATCTGAAACGGCATTTCGCCATGAGCTCCTTGCTTGTGTTTTTCTCATCCCACTTGCATGTTGGTTAGGAGAAAGTGCGGTCGAAATGGCATTGATGCTTGGTTCACTATTCGTGGTACTTGCCTTAGAATTAGTGAACAGTGCAATTGAGTCTGTTGTTGACCGTGTTGGATTAGAGTTTCATGAGTTATCTGGACGCGCTAAAGATCTGGGTTCTGCCGCCGTTTTTATTGCAATGGTCAATGTCGCTGTGATATGGGGATTTGTCATTTTTTACTAATATCCACACTACACGTTTTCTAGCTCAATGACTGATTTTTATCTTTTAATAAACTATAAAAAATAAAGATCAAAAAGAAATAAAAAATATGCCCTGAATTATGTGTCAGAAATGCCTGAGTTAAAGAATAAAACATCACTGAAATAATATGAATCACTGCTAAAGTTGCGACTAAATGTTGTGTCTTATCCACCACACTGCGTTTTTGATAAAAATGATAAAGAGGGACAAAGAATACCGCCAATAAGGCAGTGAGACCTAAAAAACCCAATTTTGATAAATTATCTAAATACTGATTATGTGCATGCGTAAAACTGGCGGCATATTCACTGATGATCCCTTCCTGGTTCTGTAATTGCCGTTTTTGCGTGGCACCCGCACTTCCTAACCCTAATACGGGTTTTTCTTTCACCATAAGCAACGCACTTTTCCATAATTCTAAACGAGCGCCGACAGAGGTTTTCTCTTGTTGTTCTTCTGGACTAAAATATTGTTGTACTTCAGTATAGGCTTCGGTTACACGGGAAACCAATTTCGTTTTAGGGGTGATTGCCATCGCAGTGATCAAAAGGACAAACAACACACTCAAAAATAAGCCTATTTTTTTCGATAAATACTGCCGATAGCTGAATAATACAAAACATAATAAAAAAGGAAGCCCAATCCAGCCGCCGCGCGCTGTTGATAAAATACTCCCGAAAATACCAAGCAACGTAGCAATAATAGCAAACAACATCATTCGATACTGTTTACAACTAAAATAATACAATCCAATAGCAAATGAAAAGAGACCTAAAGACATAGCAATATCCCCCGCCTATATTTGTAATATACGTGGTGAATAGGCTGCATACACATTTAAAATAAAGCGATCATAAATCGCAACAATTCCCGCAATGCTCGCCCCACATACTATCCCTTTGAGAAACCAATCTACATTTGGCTTATATTGTGCAAATAAATACAATAATGGAATAAAAAAACACAATTTACTAATATGCTCTAATTCCCGTATTTTTTCTGAATGCCAAAAAAAAGACAAAAGAAAAACAGCACAATAAAAAATCAGGCAGCCTATCCAACTTTTTTCCGCAACAGATAAAGAAAGTCTATGCTGCTTAACAACAGCATAAATTAGATAGCCGAATCCAATTAAGCTCAAAAATAAAGGGGCAAAATTATGTCCACCTTTTACGAGAAAAATAGCTGAACTAAAACTAAAAATAAGAAAATTTATACTAATGTATAAAAAAAGGTTTTTTGATAACAACATAATAATCAACTTATCCCTAAAAAACAAAAAGACCGCACATGATAGTACGGTCTTAGTTTAACTCAATTTAATCAATTACAATACATTAACGCAGTTTAAATCTTCGAAAGATTGTTCTAAGCGTTTAGACATAGATTCTTCCATTTTACGTAACCAAACACGTGGGTCGTAGTATTTTTTGTTTGGTGCATCAGGACCCTCTGGGTTACCTAATTGACCTTGAAGGTAATCTTTGTTTGCATTGTAGAACTTCAAGATACCATCCCAAGATGCCCATTGTGTATCCGTATCGATGTTCATTTTGATTGCACCGTAGCTGATTGCTTCACGAATTTCTTCGCGGCTTGAACCTGAACCACCGTGGAATACGAAGTCAATTGATTTCGCTGGAAGATTACGTTCTTTAGAAACAAATTCTTGTGAAGCACCTAAAATAGATGGTTTTAATTTCACATTACCTGGTTTATAAACACCGTGTACGTTACCAAATGCCGCTGCCACAGTGAAACGCGGGCTGACTGGACTTAATTGATCGTAAACATAAAGCACATCTTCTGGTTGAGTATAAAGTTTAGATTCCTCAACATCAGAGTTATCCACGCCATCTTCTTCACCACCAGTGATACCGATTTCGATTTCTAGTGTCATGCCCATTTTGTCCATACGAGCAAGATATTCACGGCAAATAGCCATATTTTCAGCCATTGGCTCTTCTGAAAGATCGATCATATGAGATGAGAACAACGGTTTACCTGTTTCTGCGAAATATTTTTCGCCTGCATCTAATAAACCATCAATCCAAGGAAGCAGTTTTTTCGCTGCATGGTCAGTATGAAGAATAACAGGCACACCGTATTCTTCCGCTAACGCATGAACATGTTTTGCCCCTGCGATTGCACCCAGTACATCAGCACGCGCGCCACTTGCTGGTTTTAAACCTTTACCAGCATAGAATTGTGCACCACCATTTGAGAATTGAATAATCACAGGTGCTTTTACACGTGCTGCAGTTTCTAATACCGCATTAACGGAGTCTGAACCCACACAGTTTACTGCTGGAATCGCAAAGTTATTCGCTTTAGCATAAGCAAATACTTTCTGAACATCATCACCCGTTACTACACCTGGTTTCACAATATCTAATAATTTAGCCATTTTCTGCTTCCTTTTTTATTTGATTGGAATAAATGTTTTTCTTTACGAACGTCATCTTTCTTTTAGATAAAAAGATAGGGGCGGCTCAATTCAGCCTGCCCCTATTATATTAGCCATTTGCACGTTTTTCTAAAATTTCTACTGCTGGTAATACTTTACCTTCAACAAATTCTAAGAAGGCGCCACCACCCGTTGAGATATAAGAAATTTTATCTTTGATACCGAATAGGTCGATTGCCGCTAACGTATCACCACCGCCCGCGATTGAGAATGCGTCACTATTGGCGATTGCGTGAGAAATGATTTCAGTTCCTTTACGGAAGTTAGGAAATTCAAATACGCCGACTGGACCATTCCAGAGAATCGTTTTGGCGTTTTTGATAATTTCTACTAATTGCGCAGCCGATTTATCACCAATATCAAAAATGGATTCGTCATCTTTCACTTCATTGACCGCTTTTTCAGTTGCTGCAGCTGTTTCAGAGAATTCTAAGCCAACACGCACATCTACTGGTACAGGAATATCGGTGCTTGCTGCTAAGTTTTTCGCGACTGGGATTAAATCTTCTTCGTAAAGCGATTTACCTACATTGTGACCCGCAGCTGCGATGAACGTATTCGCAATACCACCACCCACGATAATTTGGTCAGCAATTTTTGAAAGAGAATTTAATACTTCTAATTTTGTTGATACTTTAGAACCACCCACAATTGCAACCATCGGACGCGCTGGCTCTTTTAATGCTTTACCTAGCGCATCTAATTCAGCTGCTAATAATGGTCCGGCACAAGCGACTGGTGCAAATTCTGCAACGCCGTAAGTGGATGCTTGCGCACGGTGAGCGGTACCGAATGCATCCATAACGAATACGTCACAAAGTGCGGCATATTTTTTCCCTAATTCAGGATCGTTTTTCTTCTCGCCTTTGTTAATACGTACGTTTTCTAAAACAACGATTTCCCCTTCTTTCACGTCTACACCATCTAAATAATCACGAACTAAACGAACTGGGACATCTAAATGGGCATTTAAGTAATCAACTACAGGTTTTAAAGAGCTTGCTTCATCAAATTCACCCTCTGTTGGACGCCCTAAGTGTGATGTCACCATCACTTTTGCCCCTTTTTCTAACGCAAGTTTTAATGTTGGGATTGTGGCACGAATACGCGCATCAGACGTCACTTTGCCATCTTTGACCGGCACATTCAGATCTGCACGAATAAACACACGTTTGCCAGCTAAATCTAAGTCTGTCATTTTGATTACTGACATATTTAATCCTCTTATTTTAGTTAAATTAAAATTTGGAAAAACTGCTTTTATTATACCCATTTATCACTAGGGTGTAACTGCGTTAGATCAAACATTTTTCATTATTTAATGAATAAAAATTAATATCCTGTGCGACTTCTTGGGCAATCTATTACCTTCCAATTCAAATCATAACAAATGAATAATTCATTACGACTTGCTCCAAGATAAGTATCACTTAATTGCGGATTATTTTTACGTAACCATTGAAACAATTCATTACGGCTTAATTCATAAGGAGGTAATTTCAACGTACGGTATAATTCCCGTTGTTTCTCAAAATACGCCTGAGCTTGAGGAAAAGCACAAGCACCATGCTTCTCCCATTCACCTTGTAATAAGCTTGCACTCGGTGATTCTGGTAAATATTGCTCAATGACCTCTTGGGCGACGATAGGAAGATCGCCCTGACAAAAACGAGGATGATCAGATACGCGTCTCGCTCGTTCGTTTTGCGGCCATAGACCATGTATCACCCACCCAAATTGTTGAGTTAAACCACATTGGTATTGTAATGAAGTGGGTAAATCATCTCCATAACGCTGACGTTGTTTAGAACAAAAAGCAGGAGACCACGATAAGACAAAAGTATAATAATCAATCGGTGCAATCGCATTTTGACCGATTGGATCATTTTTCATAATATAGTCGTAATTACGATCAATCACGACGACAACAGCTTGTTTTTGTTTAGAAAAATAATACCAACCTGACAATAAAAACATTAAGAAGCAAACCACAAAAATCGAAAGTTGCAGCGTTTTTTTCTCGTTCATAAAATTCCTATTTCACTTTTAAACTGTATTCATTATAATCTGCCACTTTCACTTTAACATAGCAAATGCAAAGGACAAACAGCATGGCACTTTTAATCACTGACAAATGCACAAATTGTGATATGTGTGAACCAGAATGTCCCAATGAAGCCATTTCAATGGGGGAGGAGATCTATGTCATTGATCCCGCGCTGTGTACAGAATGTGTAGGACATTACGATATCCCAACTTGCCAGAAAGTCTGCCCGATTAATCATTGTATCATTACAGACCCCGACCATATCGAGACAGATGAACAATTGTGGGAACGCTTTGTGATGATTCATCACGCAGACAAACTATAATCATTCTTCAATTATCACTTCCCGTTATCTCGCATCTGTCTGAAAGTGCGGTTCAATTTCCTTCTATTTCGATTCAATTTTTCATGACATTATTCAACGGTCACCGCTTTAGCCAAGTTTCTAGGCTGATCCACGTCTGTCCCTTTCACTAACGCAACATGATAAGCGAATAGTTGCATAGGCACCGTATAGAGAATAGGGGTCAATAGCGAATGAGTCGTCGGAAGGAAAATAACACGAACCTGTTGACTCGCGGTAAACCCAGCCTCTTTGTCCGTAAAAAGATAAATATGTCCCCCACGTGCACGTACTTCTTCAGTATTGGACTTCACTTTTTCCACTAATTCATTATTAGGTGCCGCGACAATGACAGGCATTGCGGCATCTACTAATGCTAATGGACCATGCTTTAATTCGCCTGCTGCGTAAGCTTCAGCATGAATATAGGAAATTTCCTTCAACTTTAATGCGGCCTCCTGCATGATAGGATACAATTCTCCACGACCTAAAAACAGCGCGTGCTCCTGAGCCGCAAACTCTTGTGCTATAGCCGCAATAGCAGGTTCCAATGCCAATAATTTTTGCACTTCTGCTGGCAACAATGTTAATGCCTCGACCATCTCCGCTTCTTTATCAGCACATATCGCCTTTTTTTGCTTACCGATTGCAATCACTAACATCAACAATGCGACTAACTGCGTAGTAAACGCTTTGGTCGAGGCAACGCCAATTTCCACACCTGCACGTGTCATGAATGCAAAATCAGACTCACGAACTAAAGAAGAGCCAACAACATTGCAAATCGTCATACTGGCGATATAGTTTCGCTGCTTCGCGATACGTAAGGCAGCTAAGGTATCCGCTGTTTCGCCAGATTGCGAAAGCGTAATAAATAAACTATTTGGGCGCGTTACGGCTTGTCGATAACGAAACTCTGACGCAATTTCAACATCACAACTCACCCCTGCTATTCCCTCAAGCCAGTAACGTGCCACCATACCTGCATGATAAGAAGTACCACATGCAACAATATGTATATGCTCAATCTGCTCAAATAATTTTCTTGCCTCGCTCCCGATAAGCTCAATATTTACCTCACGCTCACTAAGGCACCCTTGCATCGTGTTTAGAAGAGCGGTGGGTTGTTCAAAAATTTCTTTCTGCATAAAATGAGAAAAGGCACCTTTTTCTGCCTGTTCTGCTACTACATCAAGCTGGTGACAAGCTCGCTGCACACGTTGTCCCATTGAGTCATAAATATTGACTTGACTCGAGGTAATCTCAGCGACATCTCCTTCTTCAAGAAAAATAAATTGATTCGCAATATGCAATAAAGCAAGCTGATCGGAAGCAAAAAAGTTTTCCTGCTGCCCTAAACCGATGACTAAAGGACTCCCTGAACGAGCAGCAATTAAATGTGTTGGGTTTAAATAATCCATCACTACTATTGCATAAGCACCTTTCAATTGTTGTACTACGCGTTGCACAGCCTCTAATACGTTAGCCGAACGACGACTTTCCCATTCTAGTAAATGTACAATCACTTCTGTATCGGTATCCGATTGAAATTGATAGCCTTTATTTTGTAACGCTAAACGAAGTGTTTGATGGTTTTCAATGATCCCATTATGCACCAATGCGAAATGTCCAGAACAATGAGGATGGGCATTCTGCTCAGCTGGCACACCATGCGTCGCCCAACGCGTATGCGCAATCCCTGTTTTACCAAATAAATGTTGTGTTTCCATTGCCTGTGCTAATGCTTCGACTTTTCCCACACAACGTAATCGCTGCAATTGATTGTGTTCATCTACAACAGCCACACCTGCCGAATCATAACCGCGATATTCCAAACGGCGCAGTCCTTCTAATAGTAATTCAGCAACATCACGATGAGAAACCATACCCACGATACCACACATGTTTCATTCCTTATAAAATTCCATTTGACTAATTAACATCATGATTAAAAAATATAAATTTAAGCCTGAATATATTTAATTTTAAGACATAACATATTATAGAGGTAATGCTAAGATGTAAATAAAACATAGTCATTTGGAGCAAAAGGGGAAAATAAAAAGCTCTGTAGTTTGCTTGCTACAGAGCTTTTGAAATGTAAAAAGGATGACTTAATTATTTTACTGCGTCTTTTAATGCTTTACCTGCAACAAATGCTGGTACTTTAGATGCAGCGATTTTAATCTCTGCACCCGTTTGTGGGTTACGACCTGTACGTGCTTTGCGTGCATTCACTTTGAATGTACCAAAACCGATTAATTGTACTGGCTCACCCGCTTTTAGACTACCAGAGATAGCGTCTAACGTTGCTTCTAATGCGGCTTTAGCTTGTTTCTTATTTAAATCAGCTGCATTTGCAATTGCATCGATTAAATCCGTTTTATTCATAAATAAATACCTTCTACTTTTATTCAAATTTTCAGGAAAGACATTGTGTGTTTCCAATCGCTATTATCACTGTAACCACAGCAAAAGCAAGCTTAATCTAAGTTAGCGATAAAACAAAGAAAGATTTTTAAAAATTGTTATAAACATCACATTATTGTTCAATTTGTATACCAATATTGGAGATTCCACTTTCTCTTAGCTCACTTTTTAAACTTAATATCAGTTCCACATCACGCGACTCACAGTCCTTTAAAACACGATAAATTTGCCATTGCACATCTAATTCTTGCTGGATTTCTTCACTTTCTTTCAACGCATTTTCGCTCAATTCTTGTTCTGCTTGCGCTTCCAACAAAGTGGTGACCGTTTGTAGAGATAATTGACTTAATTTAATCGCTTGTTCTAACGTCGCCCCCGCAATGATCGCATGTAACAGCTCAGACAATCCTTCACAGGCATCAACCGCAGGCACAATGCCATAAAAGTCATACTCATTAATATCAGGAATAATATACTCTAATTTTTCTAACTGACTCTCAAAATTGATCTTCGTACCTTTCACTGTCAAAGACTCCCACACGAGATTCAAAATATTTTGATAGCGTTTCGCATTTTCTTCTTGTTGAGTCACATGGCAAAAGAGTTGAAAATTCGGCAGCATTCGCTCGCATAAGCAAGCCATAAAAGTCAGGTGCTGCCAAGTTTCAAAGTTTTCTAATCGTTTATGGATTGGATTTCGCATAATTTACTGCTCTTTATTGATGATATTGTTTGGAATATTGATGGATTGCATCCACAAAAACTTTTGGGCTATTTTCTGGTACATCTTGATGAATACCGTGACCTAAATTAAATACGTGCCCACTGCCTTGACCAAAATCCGCTAAAACTGACTGCACTTCTTGTTCAATACGTTCAGGCGAAGCATATAATACCGAAGGATCCATATTCCCTTGTAATGCCACTTTATGCCCAACACGCGCTTTAGCATCAGCAAGATTTACCGTCCAATCAAGCCCTAATGCATCACAACCCGTTTCTGCCATAGCTTCTAACCACAAGCCACCACCTTTAGTAAATAACGTGACTGGCACTTTTCTGCCCTCGTTTTCACGCATCAGACTGTCCACAATTTTGCGCATATATTGCAATGAAAAATCTAAATACTCACGATGCCCAAGTACTCCCCCCCAAGTATCAAAAATCATCACTGACTGCGCACCCGCTTTTATTTGTGCATTGAGATATAAGGTCACGGAGTCCGCTAGCTTATCTAATAATTGATGAAGCAATTGCGGTTCTGCATACAGCATTTTCTTAATTTTGGTAAAAGCTTTGCTACTCCCGCCTTCCACCATATAGGTGGCGAGTGTCCAAGGACTGCCTGAAAAACCAATTAACGGCACATCACCTTTTAACTCACGACGGATCGTACGCACGGCATTCATCACATACTGTAATTCACCTTCTGGATCTGGAATTGGTAAATTTTGTACCGCACTTTTGCTTTCAATTGGGCGAGCAAATTTTGGACCTTCACCCGCACCGAAACTTAAACCTAGCCCCATTGCATCTGGAATGGTTAAAATGTCGGAAAATAAAATTGCCGCATCTAAATCATAGCGGCGTAAAGGCTGTAATGTCACTTCACTAGCCAATTCAGCATTACGACACAATGACATAAAATCCCCAGCTACCTCACGCGTTGCTCGATATTCGGGTAAATAGCGACCTGCTTGACGCATCATCCACACTGGCGTCATATCCACAGGTTCACGCAATAACGCTCTTAAATAACGATCATTTTTTAATATTGTCATTTTACTTTCCTTTCTTCCTCTTCACACAACTGTAACGTGTGCTTTATCAATCGTAATGCAATCGTGCCTTGTGGAGGTAATGCTGGCAATTTTGCATCATAGCGAAACCATTTTGCATCACAAATTTCCGCCTCTTGCAAACAGATCTCGCCACCATCATAATCAGCCAAAAACCCTACCATGATAGAGTTGGGGAAGGCCCAAGGTTGGCTATCGACATAACGTAAATTTTTAATTTTTATTCCCGTTTCTTCCAATACTTCACGATGTACGGCTTGTTCAAAAGTTTCACCCACTTCTACAAACCCAGCAAGCGTCGTATACATGCCATCTTTATGACGTACATGGTTTGCTAACAAGATCTCTGCACCACGACGTACAGCAACAATAATACAAGGATGAATCACAGGATAGGCTCGATATAAACATGCTGGATTCAAACATTCTACCGCCCATTCATTTTCCGCTATCCGTGTCTTTTCACCACATTTACCACAAAAACGGTGTGTGCTAAAAAAATAATTTAATTCCACGCCCCGACCTAATAAATTAAATACATCACGAGGCAAAAAAAGTTGCTCACGTAGTGAAAAGTACTCCCTCCTATTCGAGTGATTTTCTTCCACTAAATAAAGTGGTTCCTGCGCTAATTCACCAATCTGCATTGCTTGTAAACCTTGCAAATTAAAATCACTAGCCAGTCCTTGTGGTAACTTACCATCAATAAGATGCAACGATGAACCTTGTGTTAATAGCCAAAATCCAACATCGTGGGGTTGAATGGGTTTCATAGACACTCACAGATTTTTGTAAAAATGAACCGCACATTAGTGGTCATTTATGAATAAAGTGCGGTCATTATAAAAGGAATTGACTTATTTAGCGAATAAAAAACCCCGAACACATTGTTCGGGGTTCGTTGTGAATCAAGGCTTATTCTGCATCATCCACTTCAACCATGTTCAGCATTTCAGCTAAACTTGCGCTTGCGTCTTCAGAAGTCATCACAAATTCGGATGCAATTTCCTCTTCATCTGCTGCTGAAAGTTTCACAGGCATCTCATCAGACATGACAACTTTTTTCTGACGATTTTGGTGATACGCAAAGCCCGTACCCGCAGGGATTAAACGACCGACGATGACGTTCTCTTTCAAGCCACGTAATTCATCACGTTTACCCGCAACTGCTGCTTCAGTTAACACACGTGTTGTTTCTTGGAACGATGCTGCTGAGATAAATGACTCAGTTGCAAGAGATGCTTTAGTAATACCAAGCAACTCACGTTCAAATTCAACTAATGGTTTACCTTCAGCTTCACGCTTACGGTTCACGATCTTAATACGTGCAACTTCAACTTGCTCACCCTCTAAGAATTCAGAGTCATAAGCTTTCGTGATGATTGCTTTACGTAACATCTGACGCACGATAACTTCAATGTGTTTATCGTTAATTTTTACCCCTTGTAAGCGGTAAACTTCTTGTACTTCATTAACGATATAATCAGTTACTGCGTGAACACCACGTAAACGTAAGATATCGTGTGGCGTTTCTGCACCATCAGAGATTAAGTCACCACGTTCAACCATCTCACCTTCAAATACGTTGAGCTGACGCCATTTTGGAATCATTTCTTCGTAAGTTTCGCCTTCTGCTGGGGTGATCAATAAGCGACGTTTACCTTTGGTTTCTTTACCGAATGACACAATACCTGAAATTTCAGCCAAGATTGCTGGCTCTTTCGGTTTACGAGCTTCGAATAAGTCCGCAACGCGTGGAAGACCACCGGTAATATCTTTTGTACCCACAGATTCTTGTGGAATACGGGCTAATGGGTCACCGATATGAACTTCTGCGTTATCGTCTAATGTGACGATTGCTTTACCTGGTAAGAAGTATTGTGCAACAACGTCTGTACCTGGAATTAAGATATCGTTACCTTTCGCATCAACAAGTTTAATTGCTGGACGTAAGTCTTTACCTGCTGTCGCACGCTCACCCACGTCTTGGACTACGATTGATGATAAACCTGTTAATTCATCAGTTTGACGAGTTACAGTTAAGCCATCAACGATGTCAACGAATTTAACGAAACCGCTCACCTCAGATACCACTGGCATTGTATGTGGATCCCAGTTTGCTACTGTTTCACCTGCTGTGACATCTTGACCATCAGCTTTGCTTAATACCGCACCGTAAGGCACTTTATAGTGCTCTTTGGTACGACCGAATGCATCGATAATCGTTAATTCAGTGTTACGTGAAGTTAATACTAATTTACCTTCGTTGTTAGTCACGAATTTCACATTCGCTAAGCGTAATGTACCCGTGTTTTTCACTTGGATACTTGATTCTTTCGCTGCCGCAGATGCCGCACCACCGATATGGAACGTACGCATCGTTAACTGTGTACCCGGCTCACCGATTGATTGTGCCGCGATAACACCCACTGCTTCACCTTGGTTGATCAAGTGACCACGAGCAAGGTCACGTCCGTAACATTTCGCACACACACCAAAATCTGTGTTACAAGTTACTACTGAACGTACTTTGATGCTATCCACAGAGTTTGCATCGATCACATCACACAATTTCTCATCTAATAAGGTATTGCGTGCAATTAATACTTCCTCTGTACCTGGTTTTAATACGTCTTCTGCCACTACACGACCTAATACACGATCACGTAATGCTTCTTTCACGTCACCACCCTCGATTAACGGGGTCATCACGATACCTTCGTGTGTACCACAGTCATCTTCGATGATCACTAAATCTTGTGCAACGTCAACTAAACGACGCGTTAAGTAACCTGAGTTCGCTGTTTTTAATGCTGTATCCGCAAGACCTTTACGTGCACCATGAGTTGAAATAAAGTACTGTAATACGTTTAGACCTTCACGGAAGTTCGCTGTAATTGGGGTTTCGATGATCGAGCCATCTGGACGTGCCATCAAACCACGCATACCCGCTAACTGACGAATCTGTGCTGCAGAACCACGAGCACCAGAGTCCGCCATCATAAAGATACTGTTGAATGATGCTTGTTTTTCTGGGTTACCTTCACGGTTAATTACTTCTTCCGTAGATAAGTTTTCCATCATCGCTTTCGCAACACGTTCGTTTGCTGCCGCCCAAATATCGATTACTTTGTTATAACGTTCGCCTGCTGTTACTAAACCTGATTGGAACTGTTCTTGGATTTCAGCCACTTCTTCTTCTGCCGCAGAAATAATTTCGTATTTCTTCGCAGGAATGACCATATCATCAATACCAACTGATGAACCAGAACGTGCCGCATACGCAAAACCGGTATACATAATTTGGTCAGCGAATAGTACGCTTGGTTTCATACCTAAACGACGATAGCTCTCGTTGATTAACTTAGAAATCGCTTTTTTACCTAATGTTTGGTTAAACAAGCTAAATGGCATACCTTTTGGTGCGATCATCCATAAGATTGCACGACCAATAGTCGTTTCCACTAAGTTAGTTTGAGGCTCAAACTCACCTGCTGCGTTTTTCACATATTCAGTGATACGCACTTTCACACGAGAGTGTAATTCAGCTTGACCTGTACGATACGCTTTTTCAGCTTCACGTGGGTCTTGTAACAACATACCTTCGCCTTTACCGTTCACTTTATCACGTGTCATATAGTAAAGACCTAATACAACGTCTTGTGATGGAACGATAATTGGCTCACCGTTTGCTGGTGATAAAATGTTGTTAGTTGACATCATTAATGCACGAGCTTCTAACTGTGCTTCTAATGTCAATGGAACGTGAACCGCCATTTGGTCACCGTCGAAGTCCGCGTTGAACGCCGCACAAACAAGTGGGTGTAACTGGATCGCTTTACCTTCGATCAATAATGGTTCAAATGCTTGGATACCCAAACGGTGCAATGTTGGTGCACGGTTTAATAAAATTGGGTGTTCGCGAATAACTTCAGCCAAGATATCCCATACGATGGCATCCTCACGCTCAACCATTTTCTTCGCTGCTTTAATTGTTGAAGCGAAGCCACGGCTTTCTAATTTTGCATAGATAAACGGACGGAATAATTCCAACGCCATTTTCTTCGGTAAACCACATTGATGTAGGTGTAAGTATGGACCTACGGTGATTACAGAACGGCCTGAATAGTCAACACGTTTACCTAATAAGTTTTGACGGAAACGACCTTGTTTACCTTTGATCATATCCGCAAGTGATTTTAATGGACGACGGTTAGAACCCGTAATTGCACGACCACGACGACCATTATCTAATAACGCATCCACAGATTCTTGTAACATACGTTTTTCGTTACGCACGATGATATCTGGTGCGATTAAGTCTAAAAGACGTTTTAAACGGTTGTTACGGTTGATGACACGACGGTATAAGTCGTTCAAATCTGAAGTCGCGAAACGACCACCATCAAGTGGAACTAACGGACGTAAATCTGGTGGTAATACGGGTAATACAGTCATCACCATCCACTCTGGTTTGTTACCAGATTGAATAAATGCTTCTAATAATTTTAAGCGTTTAGTGATTTTCTTACGTTTAGTTTCTGAGTTAGTTTCTTGTAATTCTTCACGTAAGTTTTCACATTCAAGTGGTAAGTCCATATCACGCAATAACGCTTGGATTGCTTCAGCACCCATTTTTGCGTCGAACTCATCACCCCAACGATCTTCCGCTTCTAAATATTGTTCTTCGGTTAATAACTGACCTTTTTCTAAATCAGTCATTCCCGGCTCAATCACAATATATGATTCAAAATATAATACACGTTCGATATCACGTAATGGCATATCTAATAATAAACCGATACGGGACGGAAGTGATTTTAAGAACCAAATGTGCGCCACAGGTGATGCAAGTTCAATGTGACCCATACGCTCACGACGTACTTTGGTTTGCGTTACTTCAACGCCACATTTTTCACAGATCACACCACGGTGTTTTAAGCGTTTGTATTTACCACATAAACATTCGTAATCTTTTACTGGCCCGAAAATACGTGCACAGAAAAGACCATCACGTTCTGGTTTAAATGTGCGGTAGTTAATGGTTTCAGGTTTTTTAACTTCACCAAATGACCAAGAACGGATCATATCAGGTGATGCTAAACCAATTTTGATCACATCAAAATCTTCACTCGTTTTTGATTGTGCTTTTAAAAACTTAACTAAGTCTTTCACAGATTTGCTCCTGTCGGAGTTAAACTTATTCAAGTGCGGTTGAAATTTTTAAAATTTTCACCGCACTTGAGCGTACATTGCTTTACACCAAGCTTGGTTATGATTTCAGATTAATCTTCATCTAAATCAATGTTGATACCAAGCGAGCGAATTTCTTTCATAATGACGTTGAAAGATTCTGGTGTGCCTGGATCCATTTGATGTGTGCCACCCACGATGTTTTTATACATCTTCGTACGGCCGTTCACGTCATCGGATTTCACAGTTAGCATCTCTTGTAAGGTATATGCTGCACCGTATGCTTCAAGTGCCCACACCTCCATCTCACCGAAACGCTGACCACCGAATTGAGCTTTACCACCCAATGGTTGCTGTGTAACCAAGCTATAAGAACCAGTTGAACGCGCGTGCATTTTGTCATCAACTAAGTGGTTCAATTTGAGCATATACATATAACCAACAGTTACTGGACGCTCGAATTTCTCACCCGTACGACCATCGAATAAGGTAATTTGACCTGAAGTTGGTAAGCCACCTAATTCTAATAAGCCTTTGATTTCGCTTTCGTGTGCACCATCAAATACTGGGGTTGCAAGCGGTAAACCTTTACGTAAGTTTTGTGCTAAACGCATCACTTCTTCATCAGTGAAAGTACTTAAATCCACTTTTTGTGAACCGTGACCCAAGTCGTATGCTTTTTGCATATATTCACGCAATTTCGCTACTTCTTGTTGTTGTTTGATCATTGCATTGATCTTGTCACCAATACCTTTCGCCGCTAAACCTAAGTGAGTTTCTAAGATCTGACCGATGTTCATACGTGATGGAACGCCCAGTGGGTTCAACACGATATCGACTGGTTGACCGTTTTCATCGTATGGCATATCTTCCACAGGGTTAATTTTTGAGATAACCCCTTTGTTACCGTGACGACCCGCCATTTTATCACCCGGTTGGATATGGCGTTTAACCGCAAGATATACTTTAACCACTTTCAATACGCCTGGTGCTAAATCATCACCTTGAATGATCTTGCCACGTTGAATCTCTAACTTACGTTCAAATTCTTTACGTAATTCTTCGTATTGCTCAGCAAGTTGCTCTAATTGGTTTTGTTGTGCTTCATCGCTTAATGATTGCTCTAACCATTTAGTGCGGTCTAATTTATCTAAGTTTTTCGCATCGAAACCACCTGCGATGAGAAGGTTACGAACACGAGTAAACAAACCAGCCTCAAGGATTTCTAATTCTTCCACAAGGTCTTTTTTCGCTTGTTTTAATTGCATTTCTTCAATTTCAAGCGCACGTTTGTCTTTTTCCACGCCATCGCGAGTAAAGACTTGAACGTCGATAACGGTACCCGATACGCTGTTTGGCACACGTAATGAAGAATCTTTCACATCCGATGCTTTTTCACCGAAGATTGCGCGTAATAATTTTTCTTCTGGGGTTAATTGTGTTTCACCTTTTGGTGTCACTTTACCTACAAGAATATCGCCACCTTTCACTTCAGCACCGATGTAAACAATACCTGATTCATCAAGTTTGCTTAATGCTGCTTCACCGACGTTTGGAATATCGGCTGTGATTTCTTCTGAACCCAGTTTCGTATCACGCGCGACACAAGAAAGCTCTTGAATGTGAATCGTAGTGAAACGATCTTCTTGTACAACACGCTCAGAAACTAACATTGAGTCTTCGAAGTTATAACCATTCCAAGGCATGAATGCGACACGCATGTTTTGGCCAAGCGCTAATTCACCTAAATCAGTCGAAGGACCATCTGCTAATACTTCACCACGACCGATAGGCTCGCCTAATGACACGCAAGGCACCTGATTAATACACGTATTTTGGTTAGAACGGGTATATTTCACTAAGTTATAGATATCGATACCCGCTTCACCTGGGATGGTTTCATCTTCGTTAACTTTCACGACGATACGTGACGCATCAACGTATTGAATAACACCACCACGTTTTGCAATGACCGTTACCCCTGAGTCTACCGCTACCGCTTTCTCAATCCCCGTGCCTACGAGTGGTTTGTCTGCACGTAATGTTGGTACAGCTTGGCGTTGCATGTTCGCACCCATCAAGGCACGGTTCGCATCGTCATGTTCAAGGAACGGAATTAACGCTGCCGCAACAGATACCACTTGTTGAGTTGAAACGTCCATATAGTGAATTTCATCTGGACGATATAAACCAGATTCACCATGTTCACCACGACAAGTGACGAACGCATCAGTAAAGCGTAACTCTTCATCAAGATTTGAGTTCGCCTGTGCAATAACATATTTACCTTCTTCAATCGCAGATAAATATTCAATTTCTTCTGTCACTTGACCATTTACAACTTTACGGTATGGCGTTTCTAAGAAACCATAGTCATTAGTACGCGCATAAACAGAAAGTGAGTTGATCAAACCGATGTTTGGACCCTCTGGCGTTTCGATTGGACACACACGACCATAGTGCGTCGCGTGAACATCTCGAACCTCAAAGCCTGCACGTTCACGAGTCAAACCACCCGGACCTAATGCAGAAATACGACGTTTGTGCGTCACTTCTGATAATGGGTTGTTTTGATCCATAAACTGTGAAAGTTGTGACGAACCAAAGAACTCTTTTACCGCTGCAGAAATAGGCTTCGCGTTGATCAAATCTTGTGGTGTCACGGCATCTAAATCACCTAAAGATAAGCGTTCTTTTACCGCTCTTTCTACACGCACTAAACCGATACGGAATTGGTTCTCTGCCATTTCACCTACTGAGCGAATACGGCGGTTACCTAAATGGTCAATATCATCTACTTCACCACGACCGTTACGAATTTCGATCAGTTTTTTCATCACGCCAATTATGTCTTCGTTACTTAAGATACCGCTGCCTGTCTCTTCATCAATACCTAAAGAGCGATTAAACTTCATACGACCTACAGCAGATAAATCATAGCGGTCTGAAGAGAAGAATAAGTTATCAAATAAACTTTCTGCCGCTTCTTTTGTAGGTGGCTCACCAGGACGCATCATACGGTAAATTTCAACTAACGCGCTTAAACGATCATTAGACGGATCGACACGTAATGTTTCTGAAATGTATGGTCCGTGATCTAAATCATTGGTAAATAAAGTTTCCAACGTTTTATATCCAGCTTGTGAAAGTTTCGCTAACATCTCTAACGAAATTTCCATATTCGCTGGACAAATCACCTCACCTGTCTCTAGGTCAACATAATCTTTCGCTGAAACTTTACCTACAATATATTCAGTTGGTACTTCAACTTGGGTAATATGATCTTTTTCTAATGCACGAATATGACGTGCTGTAATACGGCGTCCACGCTCAATATAGACTTTTCCATTTGCTTCGATATCAAATGTTGCTGTTTCGCCACGTAATCTTTCTGGCACTAACGTCATCAATAATTTATTATCTTTAATTTCAAATACAACTTTATCGAAGAAAATATCTAAAATTTGCTCAGTCGTATAATTTAACGCACGTAAAATAATGGTTGCAGGTAATTTACGACGACGGTCAATACGTGCATATAAGTTATCTTTTGGATCGAATTCAAAATCTAACCACGAACCACGATAAGGGATGATACGCGCATTGTAGAGTACTTTACCTGATGAATGTGTTTTACCTTTATCACTATCAAAGAATACACCTGGACTGCGATGTAATTGCGACACGATAACACGCTCAGTTCCGTTGATGACGAAAGTACCATTATCAGTCATTAATGGGATCTCACCCATATACACTTCTTGTTCTTTAATATCTTTAATTGTGCCAGGTGCAGCATCTTTGTCATAACTGACTAAACGTAATTTTACACGTAATGGTGCCGCATAAGTGGTACCACGAATTTGACATTCTCTTACGTCAAACACTGGCTCACCTAATTGGTAACTCACATATTGTAATTCAGTATTGCCATTATTACTGACAATAGGGAAAACAGAACGGAATGCAGCTTCTAAGCCTTGCAGACCTTCAGGATCTCTTTGAATAAATTTATCAAAAGAGTCAAGTTGGATTGTTAATAAATAAGGTACATTTAAAACTTGCGGACGTTTGCCGAAGTCTTTACGAATACGTTTTTTCTCGGTATATGAGTAAACCATAGGGTTCCTCTGCTTGTGTTTCAGTGAACCAAACACATAATGCTATACAACTAACACTATGTATGCGATGTATGTAAAAAGATACCGTTTCCAGATGACCGCACTCTGAACCTTACTTCTGATGAGCGGATACCCCAAATTATGTCAACGTAATTAATTTGAGAAAAACAGAAATTATCAAACGGAGAAAATTTATTCCTGTTTTGATAGCACAAAATGGCTGATGGAAAAACCACCAGCCATTGAGCCTTGAAGGGCTGACAAATAAATCAAAAATTATTTGATTTCTACTTGTGCGCCAGCTTCTTCTAATTCTTTCTTAAGTGCATCAGCTTCAGCTTTAGAGATGCCTTCTTTCAATACTGCCGGAGCAGATTCTACTAAGTCTTTAGCTTCTTTTAAGCCTAAGCCAGTTGCACCACGTACTGCTTTGATAACTGCTACTTTGTTTGCACCTGCTGCTGCAAGAACAACATCAAATTCAGTTTTCTCTTCTGCTGCTTCTGCTGGACCAGCTGCTACTGCTACTGCCGCTGCCGCTGCTGAAACACCAAATTTTTCTTCCATCGCAGTGATTAATTCTACGATTTCAGTTACAGATTTAGAAGCAATCGCTTCAATAATTTGTTCGTTAGTTAATGACATAACAATCAATTCCTAAAGTAAAAAAGTTAAACGAGTAAAGAAACGGCTGAATTAAGCTGCTTCTTGTAATTTGTCGCGTAATGCTGCAAGAGTGCGAACAAGTTTGCCTGCCGCAGCTTCTTTCATTGTACCCATTAAACGTGCAATTGCTTCGTCGTAAGTTGGTAATGTTGCTAAGAATTCAACATCTTGAATCTTACCTTCAAAGGCTGCACCTTTAATTTCAAACTTATCATTTGCTTTTGCAAAATCTTTGAACAAACGTGCTGCAGCACCTGGATGTTCAGTAGAGAATGCGATAAGTGTTGGACCTACAAACGTATCTTTTAAGCATTCAAATTCAGTACCTTCAACCGCACGACGTAATAAAGTATTACGAACAACACGCATTGAAACACCGTTTTCACGAGCTGCTTTACGTAATTCAGTCATTTTATCTACTGTCACACCACGAGAATCCGCGATAACAGCTGATAGGGCACCTTTGGCTGCTTCGTTTACTTCAGCAACAATTGCTTGTTTGTCTTGAAGATTTAATGCCATTGGCTTTTAGCTCCTGAATACACTCCGATTTCTCGGACTTAAATTACCTCATAGACAACAATAACTATGAGGACGACTTCGGTGCACAGAAGCAAGAAAAATTCTTATTCTGTTCACCATCTACGTAGGATAATTAAGAAATAATGCCTTTCCCCTACGGTCTTCGATGGGGCTTGAAATTGGTCAAGCACCATCAATTACTTTACCATCACTCAAATGGTAAAATTCAGATGCAAGATTATAATCACAATTTATTTTTTTGTAAATACGATTTATCAAAAAATAAACTGTTGCTATGATGTATTCCTATGTATTCTGTAATACCTACTGCTGTGTAATTGAGCTATATAGGATAAGAAGATGAAAATAGTGCTTGCACCTGATTCATTTAAAGAAAGTTTAACTGCGCTTGAGGTTGCTCAAGCGATTGAGTTTGGTTTTAAAAAAGTCTTTCCTGATGCCGAGTACATTATAGTTCCAATGGCTGATGGTGGCGAAGGGACTGTCCAATCGCTAGTGGATGCTACACAAGGTTGTTTCATCTCAACAAAAATGACCGCACCACTTGGCAATCGTGTCTCTGCTGTATGGGGATTATCTGGCGATAAACAAATTGCTTTTATCGAAATGTCTGCAGCATCAGGCTTACATCTCGTTCCTTTTGAAAAAAGAAATCCACTCATGACAACCAGTTTCGGAACAGGAGAATTACTTAAAGCAGCACTTGATGCCGGTGTAAAAAAGATCATTTTAGGCATTGGTGGCAGTGCAACAAATGATGCTGGAGTAGGGATGTTACAGGCGCTTGGTGGAAAATTTACTGACGCTCAACACCAAGAATTGCAATTTGGTGGAGCTGCTTTAGAAAGGCTTTCCTTTATTGATCTTACAAATTTAGATCAACGCCTATACAATATTGAGTTACATATTGCTTGTGATGTCACCAACTCATTATGTGGTGAAAATGGAGCGTCCGTTATTTTTGGCCCACAAAAAGGCGCTACCACAGAAATGATTAAACAACTTGACCATGCTTTATATCACTTTTCAACTCTTGTTGAGCAACAATATCAACTCGCTATTCGTGATCTCGCAGGCAGTGGTGCCGCAGGTGGAATGGGAGCGGGACTGTTATTACTTCCTAACGTACAACTCCAATCTGGTGTAGATATTGTCATCAAGGCTGTTAATCTTGTTGAAAAGGTTAGGGATGCTGATTTAATCATCACAGGTGAGGGATGTATGGATAGTCAAACTGTACAAGGTAAAACTGCCGCTGGTGTCGCTAAAACTGCTAAATTATTTAACAAACCCGTTATTGCAATCGTAGGCAGTTTAAAAGAAGACTACGAAGTAATCTATGACATCGGCATAGATGCCGTTTTTCCGATACTACGTCAATTGGATAAGTTGGATGTAGTATTACACAATGGGCGTGAGAATCTCATTTCAACAGCACAAAATATTGCGAAATTATATCAATTAGCAAAATCTAAGTAGGTATTTTTCACATATAAAAAGACCGCAATTTATATGCTAAAATGCGGTCTCTTTTTTAGTATTTTCTACAGGTTATAGTGAAGACTGATCAACAGCTACACCCGCACCCATAGTTGTTGAAATACTTACTTTCTTGATGAAGACACCTTTAGATGTCGTCGGTTTCGCTTTAGCTAAAGCAGCTAATAACGCCTGTAAGTTTTCTTTTAATTGTTCTTCGCTAAAGTTAACTTTACCAATTGTAGTATGGATAATACCGTTTTTATCATTACGGTAACGAACCTGACCAGATTTCGCATTTTTCACAGCTTCAGCAACGTTTGGTGTTACAGTACCAACTTTAGGGTTTGGCATTAAACCACGTGGACCTAAAATTTGACCTAATTGCCCAACAACACGCATCGCATCTGGAGAAGCGATAACAACATCGAAGTTCATTTCACCTTTTTTCACTAACTCTGCTAAATCTTCCATACCGACTAAATCAGCACCCGCTTCTTTAGCAGCTTCTGCGTTAGCACCTTGAGTGAACACAGCTACACGTACAGAACGACCAGTACCGTGTGGTAATACAGTTGCACCACGTACGTTTTGGTCAGATTTACGAGGATCGATACCTAAGTTAACAGCAACGTCAACGCTTTCAACGAATTTAGCAGTAGCAAATTGTTTTAATACTGCGATTGCTTCATTGATTTCATATGCTTTTGTAGAGTCTACGCCAGCTTTGATTGCTTTCATTTTTTTAGTCAATTTAGCCATCGTATTATTCCTCCACCACTAAGCCCATTGAACGAGCTGTACCAGCGATTGATTTCATCTTAGTTTCGATAGATGCACCAGTCATATCTGCTGCTTTAGTTTCAGCAATTTGACGGATTTGATCTAAAGTTACTTTACCCACTTTATCTTTGTTTGGTTTACCAGAACCAGACTTGATACCTGCAGCTTTTTTCAATAATACTGCTGCTGGAGGAGTTTTAGTGATGAAAGTGAATGAACGGTCTGCATATACAGTGATAACAACTGGAATTGGTAAACCTTTTTCTAAGCTCTCAGTACGAGCGTTGAATGCTTTACAGAATTCCATAATGTTCACACCTTGTTGACCTAATGCAGGACCAACTGGTGGTGATGGGTTAGCCATACCAGCTGCAACTTGCAACTTAACGTAGGCTTGTACTTTTTTTGCCATTTTTAGCTTCCTCTAGAATGGGTAATCACGCTATTGCTAGCTCCCCTGTTTACGAAAAGGCTGTATTTTAAATAAACACAGCCCAAACTTCAAGTAAAATTACTTAAAATAAGACCGCACTTTATTTATCAAAATAAAGCACAATCAAAACTAATTTGTCTTCTCAACTTGTCCAAATTCAAGTTCAACTGGTGTCGCACGACCAAAAATCGAGACTGAAACTTTTAAGCGACCTTTTTCATAATCCACTTCTTCCACTGTACCATTGAAATCAGCAAATGGACCTTCTGTGACACGTACTTCTTCGCCAGGTTGGAACTCTTTTCTATGACGTGGTTTTTCTGAACTTTCTTGTAAACGATTTAAAATACGATCTGCTTCACGTTGCGAAATTGGTGCTGGTTTATCAGCTGTTCCACCGATAAAACCCATAACACGTGGTACACTACGTACTAAATGCCAGGTTTCATCATTCATTTCCATCTGAACCAACACATAACCAGGAAAAAACTTACGCTCACTTTTACGCCTTTTCCCAGCTACATTCTCAACAACTTCTTCTGTTGGAACAAGCACTTCACCAAACTGCTCTTCCATCTGGTGTAACTTAATATATTCACGTAAAGTTGCCGCAACGCGACTTTCAAAACCTGAAAAAGCTTGTAATACATACCAACGTTTTTTTGGTGCGGTATCTGTCATATTAGAACCTCAAATCTGTTAAGAACGTAATTAACGCAACAATAACCGAATCTAATCCCCATAAAATTAACGATACAAGGATTGTTACGCCAGCCACAATGAATGTTGTTTGCATTGCTTCTTGACGTGACGGCCATACAATTTTTCTTAATTCAATTTTTGACTCACTGAAAAAATGACGCGCTTTCATACCTTGATTTGTTAATGCTGCAATACCTAATGCAACTAGCAACAAAACAACTACGCCAACAACACGAACTGGAGTAGAAAACTGTTCTACAAGATAAATATTACCTAATGCTGCTCCCGCAATAATGATAAACACTAAAACCCATAATAAGCTATTCAAGCCTTTTGATTTTAAGTTTTCATCTTCGTGCGTATTTTTCTTTTTCTCAATTTCTAACGCCATAATTTAATCCATTACTTGATCTAAAAATAGGGATTCATTTCTGAACGCGTGATTGTAGCACTTTATTTTAAACTTGCATATTAAAATTACAGCAGACGATTCACTTTTTAGGTGTATATAGCGTATTTTTAACGATAGGTATCACGTTACATAGTAATCAGCTTATTTTTGAAAAACAAAAAGGCGTATCTTTTAGATACGCCTTTTTTCAGCATGTTAAGCTAAATTATTTGATAATTTTAGCAACAACACCCGCACCTACTGTACGACCACCCTCACGAATCGCAAAGCGTAAACCTTGGTCCATCGCGATTGGGTGAATCAAGCTTACAGTCATCTTGATGTTATCACCAGGCATTACCATCTCTACGCCTTCTGGTAATTCGATTGTACCTGTCACGTCAGTTGTACGGAAGTAGAACTGTGGACGGTAACCTTTGAAGAATGGAGTATGACGACCACCCTCTTCTTTTGATAAGACGTAAACTTCTGATTCAAAGTCTGTGTGTGGTGTAATTGAACCTGGTTTCGCTAATACTTGACCACGTTCGATATCTTCACGTTTTGTACCACGTAATAACGCACCAACGTTCTCACCTGCACGACCTTCATCTAATAATTTACGGAACATCTCAACACCCGTTACGGTTGTTTTAGTCGTTTCTTTAATACCTACAATCTCAACCTCTTCACCTGTACGGATGATACCACGCTCAACACGACCTGTTACCACTGTACCACGACCTGAAATTGAGAACACGTCTTCAATTGGAAGAAGGAAAGGTTGGTCAATTGCACGCTCAGGCTCTGGAATATAGCTATCTAAGTGACCCGCTAACTCAAGAATTTTCGCTTCCCACTCTGGCACGCCGTTTAACGCTTGTAACGCTGAACCACGTACGATTGGTGTATCATCACCTGGGAAATCATATTGAGAAAGAAGTTCACGTACTTCCATTTCTACTAATTCTAATAACTCTTCATCATCTACCATGTCACATTTGTTTAAGAACACGATGATGTAAGGTACACCGACTTGACGACCTAAAAGGATATGCTCACGAGTTTGTGGCATAGGACCGTCTGTTGCCGCTACAACAAGAATCGCGCCGTCCATCTGTGCAGCACCTGTGATCATGTTTTTCACATAGTCCGCGTGTCCTGGACAGTCAACGTGTGCGTAGTGACGAGTTTCTGTATCGTACTCAACGTGTGATGTGTTGATGGTGATACCACGCGCTTTTTCTTCTGGCGCGTTATCGATTTGGTCGAATGCACGTGCTGCACCACCAAAGTGTTTTGATAATACTGTAGTGATTGCTGCTGTTAAAGTTGTTTTACCATGGTCAACGTGGCCGATTGTACCCACGTTTACGTGCGGTTTTGTACGTTCAAATTTTTCTTTAGACACGATTAAGTTTCCTCAGTAGATACCACAAGCCATTATAGCTTGTGGTTTGTTAAACAAAATTATTTTTTGCGAGCTTCAATGATTGCATCAGCAACGTTTTTCGGTGCTTCTGCATACTTCAATGGCTCCATTGAGTATGAAGCACGACCTTGAGTTTGTGAACGAAGGTCAGTTGCATAACCAAACATCTCTGAAAGTGGTACTTCTGCATTGATCTTCACAACAAATTCATTTGCTTCTTGGCCGTTAACCATCGCACGACGACGGCTTAAATCACCAATTACATCACCCACGTAGTCTGGTGGTGTTTCAACTTCTACTTTCATGATCGGCTCAAGTAGAACTGGGTTTGCTTTGTTAAATGCTGCTTTAAATGCTAAAGATGCAGCAAGTTTAAACGCAAGTTCAGATGAGTCAACATCATGGTATGAACCGAAGTGTAAACGTACACCTAAATCTACTACTGGGTAACCTGCTAATGGACCAGATTTAAGTTGTTCTTGAATACCTTTATCAACAGCAGGGATATATTCACCTGGAATTACACCACCCTTGATTTCATTCACAAACTCATAGCCTGGACCTTCCGGCTCTAATGGATATAAGTCGATAACAACATGACCATATTGACCACGACCACCAGATTGTTTTGCGTGTTTACCTTCAACATCATTCACGCGAGTGCGGATTGTTTCACGGTAAGATACTTGTGGTTTACCAATGTTCGCTTCAACTTTAAATTCACGACGCATACGGTCAACGATAATATCTAAGTGTAACTCACCCATACCAGAGATAATTGTTTCACCTGACTCTTCATCTGTATGAACACGGAATGAAGGATCTTCTTGAGCAAGACGACCTAATGCAATACCCATTTTTTCTTGGTCTGCTTTCGTTTTTGGTTCAACAGCAACAGAAATTACTGGTTCTGGGAATTCCATACGCTCAAGGATGATTGGTGCATCTTGTGCACATAATGTATCACCAGTACCCACATCTTTCAAACCAATTGCTGCTGCGATATCGCCTGCACGAACCTCTTTGATTTCTTCACGTTTGTTCGCATGCATCTGTACAATACGACCGAAACGTTCACGTTTATCTTTCACAGAGTTTAATACAGTATCACCTGAGTTAATCACACCTGAATAAACGCGGAAGAACGTTAAGTTACCAACAAATGGGTCTGTCGCAATTTTGAATGCAAGTGCTGAAAACGGCTCATCATCATTCGCGTGACGTTCACCTTCAGTTTCGTCAGGATTAATCCCTTTAATTGCTGGAATATCTGTTGGTGCTGGCAAATAATCGATTACCGCATCAAGCATCGCTTGAACACCTTTATTTTTAAAGGCAGAACCACAGCAAACAGGAATAATTTCACCTGCTAATACACGTTGACGTAAACCCGTTTTGATTTCTTCTTCCGTTAACTCTTCACCACCAAGGTATTTTTCCATTAGGTCTTCTGAAGCTTCAGCTGCTGACTCTACTAAATTTTGACGCCATTCTTCACACGCATCTAACATATCAGCTGGAATATCTTCATAAGTAAATGTCATACCTTGATCTGCTTCATTCCAGTTAATTGCTTTCATTTTAACAAGATCAACAACACCTTTGAAGTTATCTTCAGAACCAATTGGTAATTGTAGAGGAACTGAATTACCACCTAAACGTGTTTTAATTTGTTCAACAACACGTAAGAAGTTAGCACCTGTACGGTCCATTTTGTTTACGAACGCAACACGTGGAACTTGGTATTTATTTGCTTGGCGCCATACAGTTTCAGATTGTGGTTGAACACCACCTACTGCACAGTAAACCATTACCGCACCATCAAGAACACGCATAGAACGCTCTACTTCGATAGTAAAGTCAACGTGTCCTGGCGTATCGATTACATTGATACGGTGTTGTGGATATTGTTTAGACATACCAGACCAGAATGCTGTTGTCGCTGCAGACGTGATAGTAATACCACGCTCCTGCTCTTGCTCCATCCAGTCCATAGTGGCTGCACCATCGTGCACCTCACCAAGTTTGTGACTCACACCGGTATAGAAAAGGATACGCTCTGAGGTTGTTGTCTTACCTGCATCGATGTGAGCACTGATACCAATATTACGGTATCTTTCAATAGGGGTTGTACGTGCCATTCTTATTTCCTTGCTGGAATTAAATATGAAATTTTAAATATGTATAAGGCTTCACCACATAATTAAATGAGATGAAGCCTAAAAAACGTAGTTGCTTTAACCAATTACCAACGGTAATGAGCAAACGCTTTGTTAGCTTCAGCCATACGGTGAACGTCTTCACGTTTTTTCACTGCTGCACCTTTGTTTTCTGATGCATCAGATAACTCGTTAGCTAAACGTAAAGCCATTGATTTGTCACCGCGTTTACGTGCAGCTTCAACAATCCAACGCATACCTAATGCGTTGCGACGAACTGGACGTACTTCAACAGGAACTTGATAAGTTGAACCACCTACACGGCGAGATTTAACCTCAACAGTAGGGCGTACATTGTCAAGCGCTGCTTCAAAAGCTTCTAACGCTTCTTTACCAGTGCGTTGTGATAACGTATCTAATGCACTGTAAACAATTTTTTCTGCGATAGATTTTTTACCATCTACCATTAAAACATTGATGAATTTTGCAAGTAATTCTGATCCGAACTTTGGATCTGGAAGAATCTTGCGTGGTTCAATACTACGACGACGTGGCATTGCGAATTTCTCCGTAATTAATCTTCAGGATTTTCCAAAACTCTACATTTTGCGATAAATATCGCCTTTTGACTGGAGTTTATGGTTTAAATAGTTTTACTAATTTAGACGTTTGGCCTTACTTAACGGAGAACCATTAAGATTTAGGACGTTTAACGCCGTATTTAGAACGACCTTGTTTACGATCTTTAACGCCAGCGCAGTCTAATGCACCGCGTACAGTGTGATAGCGCACACCTGGTAAGTCTTTAACACGACCGCCACGGATAAGCACAACACTGTGCTCTTGAAGGTTGTGACCTTCACCGCCGATATAAGAAGTTACTTCGTAACCGTTAGTTAAACGAATACGGCATACTTTACGTAATGCTGAGTTCGGTTTTTTAGGTGTAGTTGTGTATACACGTGTGCACACACCACGTTTCTGCGGGCAAGCCTCTAATGCAGGAACGTTACTTTTTACAACCTTTTTCACACGCGGTTTGCGTACTAGCTGGTTGATAGTTGCCATTAAAAAAGCTCCAGTATTAACAATTATTCATAAAAGAATGTTTATATTCAAAATCTATTCTATAGAAGAATAGACGCTGAATTTTAATCTTCAATAAAGATGATGTCAAGAAATAAGCAGCAACTCTTTGGAGATTGCACGTTGAGTGTGCTTTGAATTTACGATAAGAGATCGGGGGTAAATGAGCTTATAGCGCCAGTTGAGGAAAATATCTTTCTGTTAATTGCACAAACTCAAGCAGTGAGATGACAGTGATCGACTCATGTGGCTCGATTAATGTCTTGAGATGACGCGCTTGTAGATCTGGCGCTAAAATAAAAACGCGTGTATTCAATTGCTTAAATAGCATGGGGTATTTTAACGGTAGTAGCACGCCATCTTGCCATAAGACAATCACATCCTTTTCTGTTAGATGCTGAAAATATTGAGTGAGTTGTAACGTGTCATAACTTGCTTGCGAAAAGGTATAAAGCATATATCCTCTTAAAAGGTCAGTACTTTTTCTGCTTGTTGTAATTTTTCTACTAGTTCTGTACGGTCAAGTGTTTCACAGTACAAAATAAGTGGCTGCGTTTCCAATCCTACACGCGCTAAGGATTCACGACAAATATAACGCTGTTCGATATCATATAATTCGAGTAACTTAAAAGTGCGAATAAAATCTTTTTGTAAAATACATTCTGGCTGCTGCTCGCTGAGTAAGTTAAACACGCCATCATCAAGAAAAAAAACAGCGATGTCTTCTTCCTGACAAAATGCTGTTGCCGCTAATAATGCTTCTAAGCCTTCTCGACAACTTGATGTACCATGAGGTGCTGAACGGAAAACAAAAGCAAGCTTAATCATAACGTCAATACCCGTTCTGCTTCTAAAATCGCTTTAGTAAATTCACCCAAACCCGCAAGAATAAAAGAAGATGCTAAGTTGGCTTGGTTGTGATTTGATGAGGTCTGTTCACTCACGACCCCTCGTCTTTGTGCAGCTGCAATACATAAATGTAAAGGGATGTGATATTGCTGTGCTAACGCTTGCCATGCTTTTTGTAAAGCAAACTCATCATTTGCTGGATAAACAAAGGCATTAGCAGTTGTCACGCCCTCTTGGAAGAAAAAGACTTGCGTGATTTGATGTCCTTGTTGCACGAGCGTTTGTGCAATTTGATAGGCTAAGTAGCCACCTTGTGTGCCATAAACTGACTGTGTTATACAAAGTACATAACGCATTATTTAGGCTCATCTGAATCTTGTTTAACTTGACGGATGTATAAGTAAACGGTATGACGAGAAATCGCTAAACGTTCAGCCACTAAGTTAATCGCATCTTTAATATCAAAAATGCCTTTTTCATATAAAGAAATCACAATTTGGCGATTCTTGTTATTATTTGATACCATGCGATCTACAGTAACCTCTTCGATTGTTTTTTCTACGGTTTGTGCCACTAATTCTTCTACTGAACTAGCGAAATTCACCGCTGAGGTTTCTGTCTGTTCTGAGGCTGGCATAAACGCCTGCACAAACTCTGAAACAGGCACATCTAAGTTAATGTTAATACATAACAAACCTATAATACGCTGACTTTTATTACGTATTGCAATTGTGACAGACTTCATTAACCCCTTACTTTTTGCGCGTGTAAAATAAGGTTTTGATACACTTTCAGTTTGCATATTATGCAACGACTTCAGTGCAAGATCCGTGATTGGCGAGCCAATTTGACGATTAGTATTATGCCCATTTGCAATACAAATCGTGGAATGTTCTAGATCCTCTAAAGAATGTAACACAATTTCACAATGGCGACCAATAAGCGCGCTGACGCCATCCACTACAGCTGTATAAGAATTTAAAATAGCTTTATCGTCATCTGTAAAAGGTCGTTTATCCGTTAACATGCCCAACTCTCAATTTGTTATCATGACCGCACGATTTGCTTAAAGCACAAAGTGCGGTCTTTTTTTAATTATTTCTTTTTCACATCAACCACTTCAACTTCAAAATAAAGTGTTGAATTTGGTACAATTTTACCTGAGCCTTGTTCACCGTACGCTAATTCTGGTGGTAACACTAATTCAATTTTTCCACCTTTCTTGATCAGTTGTAAGCCTTCAGTCCATCCAGGTACTACTTGGCTTAATTGAAAAGAGACAGGATTACCACGTGAGCTATCAAATACTTCACCATTTGGTAGCTTACCCGTATAATTTACAGTCACGATATCTGTTGGCTTAATTTTTTTACCTTTACCCTGATTTTCAATACGATATAACAGACCTGATTTCGTTTGTTTTACATCAGCTTTTTTCGCAAATTCGGCACGGAAATTATCCCCTTCCTCTTTTGCTTTTTGAGCAATCTCAGCGATTTTTTTCTGTTCCGCCTGTTGAATTTTTTCTTGTACAGTTAATAAGGTTTGCATTACGGCTTGGTTTGAAGCTAATTCAACTTTTCCATTCAATACATCTTCAACACCTGTTAATAAACGCGCATGATTATAGTCAATGAGTCCTTTTTGTGATCCAATGACTTCTTTCACATTTGAACCTAATAACACACCCACGGCATAAGAAGCCTCATCATTAAAACTAGGTTGCTCAGGAGCAGTCGTTGTATTCGCTAAAACAGAACCTGAAAATAGGGCACTCATCATGAGTGCGACAACAGAAAACTTTTGAATTTTAAACATAATGTCTAATCCTTTATAATGAAAAAATGAAATTTGAGTTTAAATAGGTTAAAACGGAATGGACAAATTCACAACATTTATTTGGAGTTTATCATGCAAATTGAACAAAAGTTAGAACAGCGAATTGCAGAATTAGAAATGAAAATTACATTTCAAGAGAATTTATTGGATACGCTTAATCAAGCTTTAATTGAACAACAATTTACACTGGACAAAATGCAATTACAGCTACGTTATGTGGTAAATAAATTGAAAGATGTCCAACCCTCTAATATTGCCAGTCAAGCAGAAGAAACCCCACCACCTCATTATTAGACTAATAAAAAGTGCGGTAATTCACCGCACTTAGATTGTCTCTTTACATTGAGACTAAGCAAAATATTTTTCAAGATCTTCACTACCGCCAATATATTGACCGCCAATAAAGACTTGTGGTACGCTCGTTTTTCCTGTGATTGCTCGAACCGAAATAGTGCTCGCATCACGTCCTAACACGATCTCTTCAAAAGTATAGCCCTTCTCTTTTAATAACGCTTTCGCTTTTGCACAGAATGGGCAACCTGGTTTAGTGATGACAGAAACAGAAGGTTTAGCTGTCCAATCAGGTTTCAGATATTTGATCATGGTGTCTGCATCAGAGACTTTGAATGGATCACCTGGCTCTTGTGGTTCAATAAACATTTTCTCAACCACACCATTACGGACTAACATCGAGTAACGCCAAGAACGTTTACCAAAACCTAAGTCTTCTTTACCGACAAGCATTCCCATACCTTCCGTAAATTCACCATTACCATCTGGAATGACAACAACATTTTCACATTCTTGATCAGCTTTCCAAGCATTCATAACGAATGTATCATTCACAGACATACAAATAATGCTATCTACACCTAATGCTTTAAACTCACAAGCTAACTCGTTATAACGTGGTAAGTGAGTAGAGGAACAGGTTGGCGTAAATGCACCCGGTAATGAAAACAATACAACTGTTTTATTATCAAATAACTCTGCGCTGGTTACATCTACCCATTGATCGCCTTGACGAGTATGAAATGTGACTTGGGGAACGTTCTTCCCTTCCATTGTTGACATAAAAATTCTCCTATATGTTAATTAAATGCGTATACCTTGACTAACAGATATGAAATCAATCTTACTACTTTATGAATTATAGTCAAATTTATGATATAGTTTACAACAATCGGTTTGATTTTTTTAATTGTTTCTTTCGATAATGAGGTCAAAATGAATATCCGTGATTTAGAATATTTTGTCGCACTTGCAGAACATAAACATTTTCGTCGTGCCGCAGATTCCTGTCATGTCAGTCAGCCTACATTAAGTGGTCAAATTCGTAAGCTAGAAGATGAATTAGGGATCATCTTACTAGAAAGAACAAGCCGTAAAGTTCTCTTCACACAATCGGGTTTATTATTAGTCGACCAAGCTCGAGCCGTATTACGAGAAGTAAAACTGCTTAAAGAAATGGCAAGTAACCAAGGGAAAGAAATGACGGGACCAATACATATTGGTGTGATTCCAACGGTTGGGCCTTACTTACTTCCTTATATTATGCCAGTTTTAAAAGAAGCGTTTCCTGATTTAGAACTCTTTCTTTATGAAGCACAAACAACCCCGTTATTAGAACAGCTTGAAACGGGTCATTTAGATTGTGCGATCATTGCCTCTGTACGTGAAGCTGAACCTTTTATTGAATTTCCTATTTTTAAAGAAAAAATGTTACTTGCCGTAAGTGATGCACACAGTTGGGCAACAGAGAAATCCATTGATATGAATAAGTTGAATGGTTGTGAAATGCTCATGTTAGATGATGGTCATTGTTTACGCAATCAAACTATTGGCTACTGTTTTAGTGCAGGTGCTAAAGAAAATATTCATTTTCAAGCCACCAGCTTAGAAACCTTACGCAACATGGTTGCTGCTAATGCGGGTATTACCTTAATGCCAGAACTTGCAGTCATCAATGATGGTAATCGAACAGGCGTAAAATACATTCCTTGTCATTCCCCTGAACCTTCGCGTGATATCACGTTAGTTTATCGACCAGGTTCACCACTACGTAATCGCTATGAAAAAATAGCCCAAACAATCAGCCTTGCGGTTAATACGATTTTAGCTGAATAGGAATCAAGATAAGATGGTAGGTGTAAGAGCATTACAAAAAGAGAAAACCAGACGGGCGTTAGTTGATGCAGCATTTAATCAATTGACCGCAGAACAAAGTTTTTCTAACTTAAGTTTGCGAGAAGTCGCGCGTGAAGCAGGCATCGCACCAACTTCCTTCTATCGCCATTTTAAAGACATGGATGAACTTGGTTTGACCATGGTTGATGAAGCGGGACTCGTTTTGCGCCAACTCATGCGTCAAGCACGCAAACGTTTAGAAAAAGGTGGAAGTGTGATTGTGATCTCAGTCGAAACCTTTTTTGAGTTTATTAATAATAACCCGAATATGTTTCGCCTGTTATTGCGTGAGAGTTCAGGAACATCACAAGCATTTCGTACCGCTACAGCACGCGAAATAAAGCACTTTGTCGATGAATTAACGGAATATATTGCTTATCGTAATCACTATTCACAACATATTGCTCATGTCCAAGCGGAAGGGATGGTCACAATTGTCTTTACCGCGGGCGCGAATGCGTTGGACATGGGGAAAATAGAGCGTGATCAGTTAAAGCAACGCGTCATTTTACAGCTACGAATGTTAGCAAAAGGTGCGGAACAAATTACAGCATAAGCTAGGCATATGTATAATGATCAATAAGATTCGTAACGCATTGACTTCACTCCTATCACTCTTACTCACTTTCATTGTGATGAGTATCATTGTTGATCAGATAAGAAAACCCAATGTGCCTGACAATGCCATAACTACCGCACTTGTTGACTTAGCACAGCAGCCCTTTTTTCTTGCTCAACTGAGTCAAACACGCCCCACTATTCTCTATTTTTGGGGGAGTTGGTGTGGTTATTGTCAGTATACCTCTCCTATCATTCATACTCTCGCACAAGAAGGTTACCCCGTAGTATCCGTCGCATTGCATTCTGGCGATAATATGAGCGTGCAAGCCTATTTAGCTCAACATCATTATGAATTTACAACAGTAAATGATCCCGACGGTAGCATCGGAAAACAATGGGATGTGTCTGTAACACCAACCATCCTTGTGATTGATAAAGGGAAAATGGATTTCGCCACGACTGGGCTGACAACGTACTGGGGAATGAAAGTGCGGTTATTTCTCGCAACGTTTTTTTAACTTTATGGTGTTGTAATAAAAGGCGTAATTTGCTCTGGGAAGTCCGGAGGTAACGGACGATCGCAAATTAAGAGATCAAAGTCGGATAACTCTGCAATATACGCTTGTTCAACTTGGTGATACTTATCATGATCGACCACTAAAATTGCCTGCTGCGTTTTTGCCATGGCTTGTTGTTTTACTTTCGCCTCTTCAACATTGAAACATGTTACACCTTGTTTCACATCGAGACCCGCTGCTGAAATAAATGCACGATCGGAACAAATCATGTTTAATTCTGATTTTGCTTGCATAGGGGTTAAGAAGGCATTATGGCGAGAATAACGGCCGCCACATAAAATCACGTCACAATTTGGTTTTTCTTGTAAAACAAGAAACACATTAATAGAACAGCAAAGTGCGGTAAATTTTAACTGATGATCAATCTCTGCAGCAATGAATGGAATCGTCGAACCACAATCAAAGAACACAACATCCCCTTCTTCAACTAAGCTGGCTGCTAATTTACCCAGTTTCATTTTTTCCGTTGTATTTTTTCCTTGATGCTCAAAAATCTGATACTGCTTTCGACTTTGTTTTTTAGGATCTTTAACGATATAACCACCTAATAAAATAATTGAGCTTGCACAGGAATTAAGATCTCGGCGAATGGTCATTTCTGACACATTTAAAATTTCTGCCGCTTCTCGCAAGTGAATTTTGTCCATTTGCTTCAATAAAAATTCCAATTTTTGAATACGAGAAGTCATCTTTTCCATAGCAAGCTCAATCATTTATTAATAGGTACTACTTACATCCTGTAAACCGTTAATAATTGCAATCCCTGCACTTGCGCCAATACGAGTTGCACCCGCTTTAATCATTGCGACTGCTGTTTCCGTATCGCGCACCCCGCCAGACGCTTTCACTCCAATATCGCCCACGGTTTGTTTCATCAGAGCAACATCTTCCACCGTTGCACCACCACTGTTGAAACCTGTTGACGTTTTTACAAACGCCACATTTAATTGTTTACAAATTTCACATGCTTTCACAATTTCTTCTTTGGTCAGTAAGCATGTTTCTAAAATCACTTTCAATGGCGTCCCTGCACAAGCCGTTAATACAGCTGCGATATCCGCTTCTACTGCGTCCCATTTATTTGACTTGATTAAGCCAACATTGATTACCATATCAATTTCATCAGCGCCCGCTTGAATTGCTTCGTGGGTTTCAAATGCTTTAACAGAACTTAAATTCGCACCAAGTGGGAAACCCACTACTGTGCAAATTTTTACATCTGTTCCCGCTAGCTTTTCTTTTGCTAATGGAATGTAGCCAGAGTTAATGCATACAGACCAAAATTTATTCTCAATTGCTTCATCGCATAATTTGAGAATATCTTGTTCTGTTTTTTCTGCGGTTAGCGCCGTATGATCGATAAATTGTGCAATTTCTTTTGCGTTCATGTCTAATCCTTAATAACAACTTGTATATAAAATAAACCATGTGAATATATTATACACTAAAATTATCACAAAAATGTGATGAAGATAACAAAAAAATTGTTTAATGTGAGAAAAATCACATCTGATGCGGCATTATAGTTCGTTTTAAACATTAGATAGTAAGCAATATCGAGACAAGTTAATCAAAATCATCCAATTCACATCTTGTTGAAGAGAAAAACCAAACTACAGGTAAAATACTTAAACACAAGCGATATAAAATCCATTACAATATTAAGAAGATTAACCAACAGAGGACATATTATGATTATCGTAACTGGCGGTGCTGGATTTATTGGGAGTAACATTGTCAAAGCCTTGAATGAATTAGGGCGTACTGATATTTTAGTGGTAGATAATTTAAAAGATGGAACGAAATTTGCTAATTTAGTGGATCTTGATATTGCAGACTACTGCGACAAAGAAGATTTCATTGCCTCAATTATTGCAGGCGATGATTTTGGTGATATCGATGCGATTTTCCACGAAGGTGCGTGTTCTGCAACCACTGAGTGGGACGGCAAATATATGATGCAAAACAACTATGAATATTCAAAAGAATTACTACATTATTGTTTAGACCGTGAAATTCCGTTCTTCTATGCTTCTTCTGCAGCCACCTATGGTGATAAAACAGCATTTCGTGAAGAACGTGAATTTGAGGCACCATTAAATGTATACGGGTATTCAAAATTCTTGTTTGACCAATATGTACGTGCCATTTTACCTGAAGCAAATTCGCCAGTGTGTGGCTTCCGTTATTTCAATGTATATGGTCCACGCGAAAACCACAAAGGCTCAATGGCAAGCGTGGCATTCCACTTAAATAATCAAATTTTAAAAGGCGAAAATCCAAAATTATTCGCAGGCAGCGAAGATTTCCGTCGTGACTTCGTGTATGTGGGTGATGTTGCCGCTGTGAATATTTGGTGCTGGCAAAACAACATTTCTGGTATCTATAACTTAGGTACAGGCAATGCCGAGTCATTCAAAGAAGTGGCAAAAGCTGTCGTGAAATTCCACGGCAAAACTGAAGCGGATATTGAAACTATTCCATTCCCAGACCACTTAAAAAGCCGTTATCAAGAATACACCCAGGCGAATTTAGACAAATTACGTGCAACTGGTTATGACAAACCATTCAAAACCGTTGCAGAAGGTGTGGCAGAATATATGGCGTGGTTAAATCGTAAATAAGATTTCACCCTCAATCTCATTACATAGCGCTCTTATTCGGGCGCTATTTTTTTATCTAAAAAACTTTTCAAAAACAAACCGCACTTTGCTATTTCAAACTCAAAATCGCCTCTTTTGTCACTACGTATCCACTTTTTAAAATAAATAAACTTAAAACCAAACTCGCTAGGGCATCCACCCACACCCAGCCAAACAAAAAGATGCTTAAGCCGGCTAAAATCGCCACAATAGATCCCAATAAATCCGCTAACACGTGCAAATATGCCGCACGAAGATTTAAGTTATGCAAATCCCCTTTCAACATCATCCACGCCACGATTGCATTTACACACAACCCCACCACCGCAACAATTAACATTGGTAGCGATTGAATCGTTTGTGGATGTTGCCAACGCTCAACGGCTTCCCAAATAATATACAGCGCCACAACAATCAACGATAAACCATTTAACACCGCAATACGATTTTGTTTTTTTTCTTTTAAATACAATGCGATTAAGGCAATCAGCAATGCTAAGCTATCATTTGCCATATGCCCAGCATCTGCCATCAACGCTAAACTATTGAAGTAATAACCACTTAAAAATTCAAGAATCATAAATAAGCTAATTAAAGCAAGGCTGATCATCAGCACTTTACGGTTATCCGTATGGTGATGATGTGTATGTGGGTGGGAATCGTGGTGTGTCATAGAACTTTCCTTTCGTATAGCAATACTAAGTTGCAATATGAAACTTTAGCAAATTCACTGCGAGTAGCCTATATAACCACCTTCTTAATGAAAAATAAATTCGAGGCTCACAAATAACACAGATATTTTTTAAGTGGTTTTTAAATAAAAAAGTGCGTTTAAAATTTTTGATTTTTTTACCGCACTTTTATGCTTCATCTCACTTATTTGATTTGGGTTTCAATCACGCCCCCGCCAAGACAAACCTCGCCTTGATAGAATACAGCGGATTGACCTGGTGTGACTGCGATTTGCGGTTCATCAAACACAACGCGGATTGTTTCATCATCGATAGGTTGGATTTCACAAGGGATATCTTCCTGACGGTAACGGGTTTTGACTGTGCAGCGCACTGGCTGACGGATCACTTTGCGATCAACCCAATGGAGCTGACTTGCAATCAAACCGGAAGAAAGCAATGCAGAGTTATCGTGCCCCTGAGCAACCACTAACACATTGTTAACCAAGTCTTTTTCCACCACGTAAAATGGGTCTTCACTCATGCCTTTTACGCCACCGATGCCTAAGCCTTTACGTTGACCAAGCGTGTGATACATTAAACCGTCGTGGCGACCGACCACAACACCATCAACAGTTTTGATTTCACCCGGCTGAGCAGGCAAATAACGCGCAAGGAAATCTTTGAATTTGCGTTCGCCGATAAAGCAAATGCCGGTTGAATCTTTTTTCTTCGCAGTGATCAAGCCAAGATCTTCAGCAATGGCTCTCACAATTGGCTTTTCGATTTCACCGACGGGGAATAAACTTTGTGCCACTTGATCTTTGCTCAACGTATATAAGAAATAACTTTGATCTTTGTTGTTATCTAAACCACGTAATAACTGGCATTCACCATCTTTTTCGCCACGACGTACATAATGCCCAGTTGCAATATAATCAGCCCCTAAATCTTCAGCTGCGTATTCTAAAAAGGCTTTGAATTTGATTTCTTTATTACACAAAATATCTGGGTTTGGCGTGCGTCCTGCCTTGTATTCTTGCAAGAAATGCTCAAATACATTATCCCAATATTCTGCAGCAAAATTGATTTTATGTAATTTGATGCCTAATTTATCGCAGACGGCTTGTGCATCAGCTAAGTCTGCCGCGGCAGTACAATAATCAGTATCGTCATCTTCTTCCCAGTTTTTCATAAACAAGCCTTCCACTTGGTAGCCTTGTTGTTGAAGAATAAAAGCAGAGACAGAAGAATCCACACCACCAGACATACCACAAATTACTTTCTTTTTGCTATTTTCACTCAGTTGCTCTGTGCTTAACGGAGGAAAATGGGTGTCATAAGTTTTTGATTTCATATTTATTTATCAGTTTATGTTGATTTCGTTATATAGACGAAATAGGGGTTAAGGGCTTTGCACCATTTTTCCGATACAAAGCCCTTTGATTTGACTTGAGTTTTCATCAATGTGTGATGAATAAAACTACTTTACTTCGTAAAAGTGCGGTTCGTTTTTAGCAAATTTTTCATTGTATTCTTGTTGTGCTTCTTCATCGCCCGCTTCTAATTTGGCTTTGAGGTTATCACAAGGTTCTTCACAATCACAAACCTTTTTCAACCCTAATGAAGAAATGCCACCACAACTGCCCGCAATGGTTTTTTTCTTGAAGATATAACCTATGGCCATACCAGCAATCACGAGTAAAAAAATCCCAAATGTAATGAAAAACAGTTCCATAATCTTATCCTTAGTGTTGACTTTCTAATAACTGTTTAAATGCGGAAGACATTTTTGCCTCAAATCCTTTGTCTGTTTTCATAATTAAATAGACAAATAAATTATACTTTTCTGCCACTTCTAATGCTTTCTCTTCTCCTAATACGTATAAGCCCGTCGATAACCCATCTGCTGTCATCGTTGAGTCTGCCAACACGGTAATCGACGCTAAGCGGTGTTCAATTGGATAGCCTGTTTTCGGATCAATTTCATGAGAAAAACGGCGACCATTTTCTTCAAAGTAGTTACGATAGTTCCCTGATGTCGCCATGGCAAAATTACGCAACCCAATAATTTGTGAAACCGCACGTGAGCCATCAAAACTCGGTTTTTCAATCGCGATTTGCCAATCTTTCCCTTCGATATTGTGTCCTTTAGCTCTTACCTCCCCCCCTATTTCAACTAAATAGTCTGCAACACCTTGCTCAGCAATATAATTTGCCACTTGATCAACACCAAACCCTTTCGCAATAGAAGAAAGATCAATATATAACTGTGGCACCATTTTTTGTAGGAAAAACTTATCGCCTTGCTGAGTCAGCTTTAATTTTTCAATGCCAACCCAAGCCTTACGTTTTTCAACTTGTTCTTCAATAGACTCTTGCGAATTACGTTTTTCAGGCCCAAATCCCCATAAATTCACAATTGGGCCGATCGTGACATCCAACGCTCCTTCCGTAACACTATTTAAGCGAATTGACTCAGCTAGTACGGTAGCTAAATCTGAAGAAATCTCAACGGGCAATTCAGTTTGAGTACTTTGATTGAACATACTTAATTCCGAGGTAGCAATATAAGTTGACATTTTATTATTCACATCTCTTAACACCGCTTCGATTCCCTTATGCATATTCTGAGCATTAACCTTGAGTTCACCATGATCAATATACTTTACACTATAGGTTGTCCCCATTGTTTTGCCGGTTAATGCCACCATTTCAGGTGTTTTATTGCAAGCAAGTAAGAGCAACGTACTGAATGCAACAAGTGTACTGGTTATAATATGTTTTATTTTCACGCTAATTCCTTTATTTTAAAAAGTTTGCAAGTTTGGATTTTGTGATGAACTAAACGCCAAAATTTCAAATTTTCCTCAATAGAAGAGCGGTCAGAATTTACAATGTTTCGTAAAATCCGACCGCACTTTAAGTCTGTTAAGATATATACGTATTAGCCACCAAAATCATCTAACAAGATGTTTTCGTCTTCAACACCAAGATCTTTTAACATCTTAATTACTGACGCATTCATAATTGGTGGTCCACACATATAGTATTCACAATCTTCTGGCGCTTCGTGATTTTTCAAGTAGTTCTCATAAAGCACATTGTGAATGAAACCTGTGTAGCCGTCCCAGTTATCACCTGGTTGTGGATCTGAAAGTGCCACATGCCATACGAAGTTATCATTTTCTGCTTGTAACGTATCAAAATCTTCCACATAGAACATTTCACGTTTAGAACGCGCACCATACCAGAATGACATTTTACGTTTTGATTTCAAACGTTTTAATTGGTCAAAAATGTGTGAGCGCATTGGTGCCATACCTGCACCACCACCAATGAATACCATTTCAGCATCTGTTTCTTTCGCGAAAAATTCACCGAATGGACCCGAAATAGTCACTTTATCACCCGCTTTTAATGACCAAATATAAGATGACATTTGGCCAGGAGGTGCATCTGGATTATTTGGTGGAGGCGTTGCAATACGCACGTTAAGCATAATGATGCCTTTCTCTTCTGGGTATGAAGCCATTGAGTATGCACGGATAATATGCTCATCAACTTTAGACACATAACGCCATAGGTTATATTTGTCCCAATCTTCGTGGTATTCTTCTGGAATATCAAAATCTTTATAGTTCACCACATGTGGATCAGCTTCGATTTGGATATAACCACCCGCACGGAATGGGACTTCTTCACCTTCAGGAATTGCCAATTTAAGTTCTTTGATGAAGGTTGCTTTGTTATCATTAGAAATAACAGTACATTCCCATTTTTTCACACCAAATACTTCTTCTGGTAATTCTACTTTCATACTGTTTTTCACGTTCACTTGGCAAGAAAGACGATAGCCTTCTTTTGCTTCGCGTTTTGAAATGTGTGAAAGTTCAGTTGGAAGAATATCACCACCACCTTCAGTCACTTTAACTAAGCATTGACCACAAGAGCCACCGCCGCCACAAGCTGAAGAGACGAAGATACCTTTACTTGCTAACGCACCTAATAATTTTCCACCAGCAGGCAAGTGAATTGCTTTGCTAGGATCGTCGTTAATTTCAATTGTAATGTCACCCGAGTTCACTAATTTTGACTTAGCAAATAAAATAATCACTGCTAAAGCCAAAACGATAACGGTGAACATTGCAATACCAAGAGTAATTTCCATTCTGTATCCCCTTTCTTACAACTGAATACCTGAGAATGACATAAACCCAAGTGCCATTAAGCCAACAGTGATGAAGGTAATCCCTAAACCACGCAAACCTGCTGGTACGTCAGAATATTTCATTTTTTCAGTAATTCCTGCAAGTGCAACAATTGCTAACATCCAGCCAGTGCCCGCACCTAAACCATAAACCACAGATTCTGCGAAGTTATAATCACGTTGTACCATAAATGATACACCACCGAAAATCGCACAGTTTACAGTAATAAGCGGTAAGAAAATCCCTAATGCGTTATAAAGTGCAGGGAAATACTTATCAAGCACCATTTCAAGAATTTGAACTAATGCTGCAATCACACCGATAAAAGTAATGAAGTTTAAGAAACTTAAATCAATACCTTGTACTAACGCGCTGTCTTTTAAAATATGGGTATAAACCAATTGGTTCACAGGTACCGCAATACCTAATACCACGATAACCGCAATCCCTAAACCAAATGAAGTTGACACTTTTTTCGATACCGCAAGGAATGTACACATTCCTAAGAAGAAAGAAAGCGCCATATTTTCAATAAAGACAGATTTAATGAAAAGACTAATATAATGTTCCATAGACTATTTCTCCACCTGCGCTGGTTTTAAGGTACGGATACCCCAAATAATGAAACCGATAATAAAGAATGCACTCGGTGCAAGTAGGAATAAACCATTTGTTTGATACCAACCACCATCTTGGATAGTTTGGAAAACAGTCATACCAAATAATTTACCTGAACCAATTAATTCACGGATAAATGCAACAGAAACTAAGATTGCACCATAACCTAAACCGTTACCAATACCGTCTACAAAACTTTCTACTGGTTCTGATTTCATTGCAAATGCTTCTGCACGGCCCATTACGATACAGTTTGTAATAATCAAACCAACGAAAACAGAAAGCTGTTTTGATAAACCGTATGCGTAAGCACGTAAGATTTGGTCAACTAAGATTACCAATGATGCGATGATCGCCATTTGCACGATAATACGCACGCTATTTGGAATATAGTTACGAATCAATGAAATAAATAAGTTAGAAAACGCTGTTACAAAGGTTACCGCTAAGGTCATTACCACCGCAGTTTCTAACTTTGTGGTCACCGCTAATGCAGAACAAATACCTAAGATCTGTAATGCGATTGGGTTGTTGTCCATAATTGGAGATAACAACAAGCCTTTTAACTTTTTAGTATCAGCCATTGTTCAACACTCCTGCTTTAAGTTTTGCTAAGAAAGGACCGAAACCTTTTTGACCTAACCAGAACTGGAATGAATTATTCACACCGTTACTCGTTAATGTCGAACCTGAAATTGCATCAATACCGTGTTCAGTATTTGCTGAAGCGCCTTTACCTACGAATAAACCAATTTGGTTATCCGCTGTGTAAAGTTTTTTACCTGGGAATTGTGCTTGCCATTTCGGGTTTTCGATTTCACCACCCAATCCTGGGGTTTCACCTTGATCGTAGTAAGTAATGCCGTTTACCGTGTTACCGTCTGGTTGCACTGACATAAAGCCGTACATTACAGACCATAAACCAGTACCATAGAATGGTAAAACAACTTGAGTCACATTACCTGAATCATCTTTCACTAAATACACTTCAGCAAAGTTTGCACGAACACGAATGTTCGCTACGTCGTCTTCCGCTGAAAGTTTTGTGCTTTGTGCAGGATCTTTTACTGCTTTCGCCGCATCAAAACCTGGTTGAGCTGGTGCAAAATCACCTGTATTTAGATCAACTAAGCGTGCTTCAATATTTTTTGCATAGATGGTTTTGATTTCACTTGCTTTCGTGCCTTCTTTTAATAAACCAGCAACGCTTAAAATATTTTTTTGCTTATCTAATTCTTTTTGTTCAATTTGAGTCGGTTTGAGTAATACCGCAGAACCAGCCACGATAATAGAACAAACTAAACTCAATAACACAATGACGAGAAGTGTTCCGCCAACGCTATCTTTATTCTTAAACATTGCGAGCTCTCCGACGTTTAATATTGGCTTGAACTACTAAGTAATCAAATACTGGTGCGAACAAGTTAGCAAATAAGATCGCTAACATCATCCCTTCTGGGTATGCTGGGTTAACTACACGAATTAACACTGCCATTGCACCGATTAAGATACCGTACCACCATTTACCTTTGTTAGTGAACGCGGCCGAAACTGGGTCTGTAGCCATAAAGAACATACCAAGCGCGAAACCACCTAACACTAAGTGCCAATACCAAGGCATTGCGAATAATGGGTTTGTATCAGAGCCAACAAAATTAAAGAGTGTTGATACTGCCACCATACCGATCATGACACCAGCGATAATACGCCAAGATGCAATACGTGCGAATACAATCACAGCAGCACCGATTAATAATGCGAGTGTTGAAACTTCACCGATAGAACCTGGGATGTTACCAATGAATGCATCCATCCAAGTAATTGGCTGACCAGTAACCACGTGCTTTAAGCCTGCTTCACCACCCACTGCCCATTGTGAAAGTGCGGTTGCACCAGAGAAGCCATCTGCAGCAACCCAAACTGTATCACCTGAAATTTGAGCTGGGTAAGCAAAGAACAAGAATGCACGCGCTGCTAATGCAGGGTTCATAAAGTTTTTACCGACACCACCAAAGATTTCTTTTGCCACAACAACACCGAAAGTGGTTGCTAATGCGGCTTGCCATAATGGTAATGTTGGCGGCACGATCAACGCTAAAAGAATAGAGGTGACGAAGAAACCTTCATTGATCTCGTGCTTACGAACCATTGCGAATAATACTTCCCAGAAACCGCCCACTAAGAATACCGTTAAGTAAATTGGTAAGAAGTAGGTTGCACCTAACAACATTTTACTCGCCCAACCTGCTGATGTCGTTAAATCAGCACCTAATGCGCTACTTAACGCATATTGCCAGTTATTTGCGATTGATTGTTGTAATGTACCTAATGCATCTGTTGCTAAAATCGCTTGTGCACCCACGTTATACATTCCGTAGAACATCGCAGGGAACAATGCAAGCCATACTAGCACCATCATACGTTTTGAATCTAACGCATCACGCACGTGAGAAGCTTTGTGCGTTACTGTGCCCGGTGTATATAAGAAAGTCGCAGTTGCTTCAAACAATGCATACCATTTTTCATATTTACCACCAGGTAAAAACGCAGGTTCAATTTTCTCTAAAAAATGTTTTAAACCCATTTTTAACCTTCCTTCTCGATCTTATCTAAAGCTTGACGTAAGAGCGCACCATATTCATTTTTGCCTGGGCAAACGAAAGTACAAAGTGCTAAATCTTCTTCATCTAGCTCCAAACAGCCTAATGCTTGAGCAGAATCTGTATCACCAGACGCTAAGTCACGTAACAATAATGTTGGAATAATATCCAATGGCATTACACGCTCATACGCACCGATTGGTACCATTGCACGCTCACCGCCGTTAAGTGCAGTTGTAAAATTGAATAATTTTTTAGAGAAGTGACCTAATACCGTACGAGAAATTGAGAATTTATTCGCACCTGGCATAATCCAACCAAGGAACTCTTTCTCACGACCTTCTGCAATCACAGACACTTGTAATGCATAACGACCTAAATAATCTACTGGTCCAAATGCTTTCGCACCGCTTAAAACTGAACCAGAAATCACACGGTTCTCACCGTCTTTCAATTCGTTTGCCGTTAATTGAGATAAGTTAGCGCCCACTACTGTGCGTACTAACGCTGGATTTTTCACTTGTGGACCCGCTAACGCAACCACACGAGACACATCTAATTCACCCGTGGTGAATAATTTGCCCATGGCAATCACATCTTGGTAATTCACATACCAAACGAATTTGGTTGCATTTACTGGGTCAATGAAGTGAATGTGTGTACCACTTAAACCCGCAGGGTGTGGACCAGCAAATTCTTTTACTTCCACATTTGCAAGACTTGCGGCTGGTACTGTCGCACCTGCTGCTTTACAAAGATATACTTTACCTTCATGTAAACGACTTAACACGGTTAAACCGTTTAAGAAATCTTGCTCACTCGCTTGTAAAACAACTTGAGGATCAGCGGCTAATGGATTGGTATCCATCGCATTCACGAAAATTGACGCAGGTACCGCATCAACTGCTGGCACTTTGCTGAAAGGACGCGTACGAAGTGTGGTCCATAATCCTGAAGTTTGTAAATTTTGACGAACTTGCTCTGAAGTAAGCTGTGTTAACTGCTCTGTCGAATATTTTTCAAATGTGATCTGATCATCACCTTCAACTTTAATTACAACAGATTGTAAAACACGCTTAGCACCACGATTAATCGCAGTTACAGTACCACTTGCAGGTGCAGTAAACATCACGCCTGGATTCTTTTTATCTTCAAAAAGAACCTGACCTTTCTTTACTACATCACCTTCGCGCACCTTCATTGAAGGACGCATTCCCACATACTCTTCACCAAGCAAAGCAACTTCAGTGATAGCATTGCCATCACGGATTACTTGCTCCGGCTTCCCTGCAATAGGAAGATCCAAGCCTTTTTTAATCGTAATCATATTGTTTGCACTACTTTTAGTCAGATTAAAAATACAGCTACAGTTCCAATAACTGTAACCTCGTCTTGAGTAATGATTTCAGCAAGATCATGCAAACATTGTCAAAACAAATACAATCACTCACTTAATTTCACATAAATTAAAACTCAAATTCTGTTTTGTCCCTATTTTAAATACAACGAGCCTAGCTCCAGTCGTTTAAAATACAAACGTTAAAATTTTGCTAAAATAAAACGCTTTATTTTAACTAAATAATAACGTTGGTGCCACTTTCACGCCTTATTTTTCGTTATTTTTTAGTTAAAAAAGATGATTTTTTTGAACAAAGTCAAATTTTCAAAAAACAGAAGAACCCTGAGCTACTCACTAAGGGTTAGTCCTTTATTGACCAACTCCCGCACAATTAGGTGAATTTGGAAACACTTTTCCTAATGCTTCCCATTCTGCGTTATCATAGAGATGTAGCGCAAGTGCATGGATACCCTGTTGAAGATCATCAGCTAAAAATTGATAGATTTTACGGTGACGAGCGACTTTAGTTAATCCTTTAAACTGCTCACTCACTAAGACAATTTTAAAATGAGAATTTGCACCACGCCCTGAGCTGTGCATATGGCTTTCATTCTCGACACGTAAAAAGTGTGGTGTAAATTCACGAAATAATCGTTCAGTTAACTCTTGCTGTTTTGACATAGCTTTCCCCACGATTTAGATAAATTTGAAGGGTAAAGGCTATACATTCAAACACAACTTTGCAAGAATAATATAAATTAATTTGATATTTAGCGTGCTAAACCTAACTATTTGTTTACTAAATGAGGACATTATGAAACGAGTTAAACTCTTATCTCTTACGACACTTATCGCCAGTAGTATTGTATTGACTGCCTGTCAAACCCTTCCTTCTACTTTAACGTTCACACCACCAGCCCCTACTGCTGCAATGACAGTCAATCAACAAGCTATCGTCTTTGTCAGTGTGCGTGATAAACGTCCACAGCCTGAAGTCGCGAGTTATGTTGCAGATGGAAAATTAATTAAACTTTCTGCATCACCCACCGTTCAGCAGCTCTTTTTGCAAGTAGGTCAACAAGATTTAGTGAGTAAAGGTTTCCGTGTCAGCAACGCACAACAATCAAATGCAGCGGTCACATTAGATGTCAATACGTTTTATGCTAACGTAGAACAAGGTAATTTACGCTACAACATTGACAGTAAAGTGGGTGTGACAATTCATGTCCAAGGCGCAAAAGGGCAATTTAGCAAAAATATTAATGCAAACCGTACCTATTCAGGCGCATTCTCAGCTAAAAACCCTGAAATTGAAAAAGTCTTAAGCGAAGCATTTAGCGAAGTTGTGAAAACCATTTATCAAGACCAAGAAATTGCCAATGCAATTCATGCCGTTCATGCACAATAATTCATATCAGTAAGTTTTCATCATGTAAAAAATCGATCCTCACAAAAGTGGATTGATTTTTTATTTCCCTTGAGAAAATCAATCAGACAATAAAAAATGAAAAAGCCCGCTAACTAACTTAGCGGGCTCTAAAAATTTGGCTCCTCCTGCTGGACTTGAACCAGCGACATACGGATTAACAGTCCGCCGTTCTACCGACTGAACTAAGGAGGAAAAGTGGTGCCTCGAGGCGGAATCGAACCACCGACACGGGGATTTTCAATCCCCTGCTCTACCGACTGAGCTATCGAGGCAACTCATCAGTGGTGCGTATTAAACGTTTTTTTCAGGTTTAAGTCAACACCTAAATTAAAAAAAATCACTTTTTTTTAATCGGTTGCATATTTAACAAACGAAAAGAATAAAAATAACACAAATCAGCTCATGTTTTATGTTTTTCTATTAAAAATAAATAATAAAAATACTCGCTACCTATTCTCAGGTTAAGCGAGCATTTGCTCGAAACTGAATGAGACTATCTTCTCACTCGATAACTTTTTTGTGCCTGATCGACTTTCAGCAAGTAATTGCGCGCTTGCGCAGACGGATGTTGCGTCGTCAAAATACGATACACTTGTTCTGGGTATAGTTTATTGATTTTAGCAATCGCTAAATCACGATCTTGGTCAAACACACGTAAAACTGCCCCAGCGCCACTGTTATAAGCGGAAATCATAGCAAAGCGTTTTGACGTTGGGTTGGTGATGCCATCTAAATATTTATTTTGTAACAACCATAAATACGAAGCTCCTGCATCAATATTTTTCTCAGGATCAAATAAATATGATTTGGACGGCTGTCCCCCTTTACCTTTCATTTTGAAAATATCGCGTCCTGCTGTCGTCGGAACAACTTGCATTAATCCAATGGCATTCGCATAACTAATCGCATAAGGGTTAAAACTTGATTCTGTTTGCATGATCCCAAGAATTAGACTTTCATCCATATTATAACGACGCGCCATTTTACGTACTAAAGGTAAATATTTTTGCGCACGAACTGCAACGTGATTTGCAATCATCGGAATAACAACATACTTCACAGTATGCCCATTACTTAAACGACGCGTTTGTAATTTATTTTGAAGTAAATAGTTTGCAAAATTACCTGCAATGGTTGTATTTGTTATCGATCCACCAAGGTGATCAATCACCTGTCCCACTAAAAAAGGACGAGAACTAATCGGCACATCACCTGATGCAAACAAATCAATTCCATTCGCGTCAGATCCCATTAACAAAATATGGACAATCGCATTATGTAAATGGCGGAGATCACTTTGTGTTTCAACTGTAATCAAACCCTCATCAAAACTCACATGGCTACGCGTATAAAACTGATCCGTATATTTCACATAATCTTTGCGACTCGCAACAAGTAATTCATTCACGCCCCAAATGCGATCAATATTATGAGAGAACTGCCCTGTTAAAATATCCAAACCACGCGTATCTTTCGCAAATGCCTCATCAAACTCATCACTTTTATAAGATGATGTACTCCCACAAGCAAATAAAAAAGGGATCAGTGCACAAATTATATATTTTTTCATATTTATGTTATCCCGCAGGTGGCACATAGCCTTCAATATGCACATCTTTACCTTCAAATAAGAAATTCACCATTTCCTCTTCTAGTAGTTTTCTGTGTTCCGTATTCATCATGTTTAATTTTTTCTCATTCACTAGCATGGTTTGCTTTTTCATCCACTCTCCCCATGCCTGTTTGCTGATAGAATCAAAAATACGCTTGCCTAACTCACCAGGATATAATTGAAACTCTAACCCCTCAGCGTCTTGTTTGAGATACTCACAAAATACGGTTCTAGCCATAGTAATTCCTTATAAATTGTGTTAATAAATTCTTCACTGGCGTTGCCAGCCCAATTTGTTCTGGATTTAGCGGATCATACCAATATTTGATCGCACTGAATACATTTGATTTATATTGCCCCCCATTTTCTACCACTTTTTTCCAATCTGTACGATCTTGATCTTTCACTTGAAAATCAAGATCCACATAAATCGGATAAATATCTAAATGAAAGTGGCTAAACGTATGGCGAAATGCTGTCCATTCTTGATAATGCCCAATGCCTTTGCTTTGTAAAAAAGCGAGTAAATCCTCTTTAGTTTCAAATTGAGGGAAACAATATAAACCGCCCCAAATCCCTGAATTTTCACGCTGTTCCAACGCTACTTTGCCTTGTGAAGCCAAAATCAAAAAGTAGCTTTCTCTCTCGGGTAGAGCTTTTTTCGGCTTTTTGCCTGGATAATCCTGCCAATTTTGTTGCAAGTTAGCTTGGCAAGTAGCACTTAATGGGCAAAGATCGCATTTCGGTTTAGAACGTGTACACACCATTGCACCAAGATCCATCATCGCTTGGTTAAAGTTAGCCACTTGAGAAGTTGGCGTTACTTCTTCAGTCAATTGCCACAATTTATCTTCGATTTTTTTCTCACCCGGCCAACCCGCAACCGCAAAATAACGCGCCAAGACACGTTTTACATTACCGTCTAAAATCGGATAAGGCGCATCTAAACAAGAAGAAAGCACAGCGCCTGCGGTGCTTCGTCCAACGCCAGTCAACGCCCACACTTGTTCAAACTCAGTCGGAAACTCACCAGCATATTGATCACGAATGGTTTGAGCCGCTTTATGTAAGTTTCTGGCTCGAGCGTAATAGCCAAGCCCCGTCCAGAGGTGGAGCACTTCATCAAGCGGTGCATTGGCAAGTGCGGTCACATTTGGAAAAGTTTCGACAAAACGTTCAAAATACGGAATTACTGTCGCCACTTGGGTTTGTTGTAACATCACTTCAGACAGCCAAACACCGTATAAGGTTTTGTTTTGTTGCCAAGGCAAATGTTTACGACCAAATTTGTCATACCAAGTCAAAACGGCGGAGGCAAAAGGAGCATTAGGGGACGATTTAGCAAGCATAATTAAAAAAGTGCGGTAAAAATCCGAAAAATATTGTGCGATCAACGTCTAAAAATCTTAAAAAATTGATCGCACTTTTAATAAAAATTAATGAGGCGACATACTTTTCAGTACATTGTCCTTCAACACGATATGATGAAACAAAGCGGCAACAGCGTGGATTCCCGCCAAAGCAATAAAGCTATTTGCCAACCATTTGTGCGCTTTTCCAAGAGAAAAATCTACACTGTAATAAGGCAAGTTCCAACCGAATAACATAAAGTCATCCACATCTGCAGTTAAGGTTAAATAGCCCACCACTGGGGTGAGAATCATACAAACATATAACAGCATTTGCACCGAATGTGCAACGATATGTTGTAAACGTGAAAGATTATGTACTGGTAATACATTGCGATATTGCACACGTAAAATAATGCGTAATAGCAATAAAACCACGATAGCCATTCCACTCAACACGTGGATTTCCCCTATAACACCATCACCCGGTGGATAATCCCCCGTAAAATAAGCGGTTAACACAAAGAGCAATGTAAGCCAGTGAAGATAGATCATTGGTTTCGGATATTTTTGAGGCATATCAGATTCCTTTCCCACAAAGATTGAAATAAAAGTTTACATCAAAGCCGACAAGTTTTGTGTTTTTCAGCAAAACCCGTATAATTCGCAGCAAATTACGTCATTATAAACAAAAAATATGTCATTTAATAATCAAGATTCAGACAAACAACCAACCTTTGCCGATCAAAAACGAAAAACCGTTGAAGTAGCAGAATTTACCGAAGATGGTCGCTATAAGCGTAAAGTTCGCAGTTTTGTGTTGCGAACAGGGCGTTTAAGCGAGTTTCAGAAAAATGCAATGAATCAAAACTGGGGCTTTTATGGTTTAGAACACCAAAACGAACTGTTTGATTTCAAAAAAATTTACGGCAATGACAACCCTGTCATCTTAGAAATTGGCTTTGGAATGGGACATTCTTTAGTCGAAATGGCATTGCTAAATCCTGCTCGCAATTATTTAGGCATTGAAGTGCACACGCCGGGGGTGGGCGCTTGTATTGCTACTGCAGTGGAAAAAGGCGTGAAAAACTTACGTGTGATTTGCCACGATGCCACTGAAATTTTACGTGATTGCATTGCAGACGGTAGCTTAGGTGGGTTACAGTTGTTCTTCCCCGATCCTTGGCATAAAGCAAAACATCACAAACGCCGTATTGTGCAAACGCACTTTGTTGAAAAAGTGATGCAAAAACTGATGCAAGGCGGATTTATCCATATGGCAACAGACTGGGAAAATTACGCAGAACATATGCTTGAAGTGTTACAACAAGCGGAAGGCTTACACAATACTTCAGCGACGAATGATTACATTCCACGCCCTGATTTTCGTCCATTGACGAAGTTCGAACAACGTGGTCACCGTTTAGGTCACGGCGTGTGGGATTTATATTTCACAAAAAAATAAAAAAATAGACCGCACTTTAGAGTCAAGTCGTGGCATAATTTGCCGACAGAATTTTATCAGCCAACAGAGAGGAGAATCCAAATGGCGATCAAACGTAACAGAAGACAACGTAAAAAAATGCATCTTGCAGAATTCCAAGAATTAGGCTTCTTAGTCAATTGGCAATTTGCAGAAGGGACTGCTATTGATCAAATTGATGAAGTTGTTGATCGCTTTATTCGCGAAGTGATCCAACCAAATGGCTTAGCTTATGAAGGTAGCGGCTACTTACATTGGGAAGGCTTAGTCTGTTTAGAAGCTCTTGGAAAATGTGACGAAAGCCACCGCACTTTAGTAAAAGAATGGTTAGAGAAAAACGGCTTACAACAAATTGAAATCAGTCAATTATTTGACATTTGGTGGGAATACCCAGCGAAAGAGGTCTAATCATTTTCACAAGGCGAGCAAGATGTTCGCCTTTTTCATTTTAATCTATGCACAATTGTTTGTGTCAATCGTATAAATGCTTGACGAATCGCCCTTTCAAGCGTAACATTCGCCGCGATTTAGTAACATGAGGACATACACTTTGGACAGTCACAGTCGATACCGAATTGAGTTTTTACTGTAACTTTCGCTATTTCCCCTGTATCAGCGAAAGTTCGCTGATAGATCTAAAACTATTCATCATTCGGAATCTTTTTGCGGTTATTGAAATATCGGTAACCAATAACAAACGAAAAACTTAACACCGCTTTTAACACAATACGTGATTTTCGTTTGATTTCTTTTGTTCACTGCGTTGTTCATAATCCAATTAAGGAGTATGACAAAATGATTAATGCTTTCACATTAGAAGATGCGCGCCTCGTCCGCATTGATGAAGCTGAGAATGCTCAATTAAACAATGCGATTTGGCTTGATTTGCTTGAGCCAACAAGTGAAGAGCGCGAAATTCTACAAGACAATTTAGGACAAAGCCTCGCCACATTTCTTGAATTAGAAGATATCGAAGCATCTGCGCGTTTCTTTGAAGATGAAGATGGGTTGCACCTACACTCTTTCTTTTACTGCGAAGATGAAGAGGATTATGCCGACTTAGCCAGTGTGGCATTTACCGTTCGTGATGGACGCCTTTTCACATTACGTGACAGAGAATTGCCAGCCTTTCGTTTATATCGAATGCGTTCGCGCAGCCAGCGTCTAATTGAATGCAATGCGTATGAAGTCTTACTAGATTTATTTGAGACAAAAATTGAGCAATTAGCCGATGTCATTGAGACAGTGTATTCTGACTTAGAAAAGTTAAGTCGCGTCATTCTTGATGGAACACAAGGTGAAGCATTTGATCAAGCACTCGCTACGCTCACAGAACAAGAAGATACCAGCTCAAAAGTCCGTTTATGCTTAATGGATACACAACGTGCATTAAGCTTCTTGGTACGTAAAACACGTCTTCCAGCCAACCAGCTTGAACAAGCACGTGAAATTTTACGCGACATTGAATCGTTACAACCACATAATGAATCGCTTTTCCAACGTGTCAACTTCTTGATGCAAGCGGCAATGGGTTTCATTAGTATTGAACAAAACCGTATAATTAAAATCTTCTCGGTCGTTTCGGTGATCTTCCTGCCACCAACATTAGTGGCATCTAACTATGGAATGAACTTTGAAATGATGCCTGAGCTAGGATTAAAATTTGGTTACCCAATGGCACTTGGGTTAATGGCACTAGCCGCCTTTGCACCTTATTGGTATTTCAAACGCAAAGGTTGGTTATAAAATTGAAGGTAATAAAATGAACTCAGGACAATTATTAATTTTTACACTCATTGATGTGTATGGCTTTATTTTGGTTTTACGTGCATGGTTCCAGTTTAGTCAAGTGGATTTTTATAATCCCTTGTCTCAAGGATTGGTAAAAATCACCCAACCCGTACTCGCACCTTTCCGCACGATTATTCCTACATTTAAAAATATTGATTTCGCGGCATTATTTGTTGCATTTGTTTTATTCAGTGCTAAATTTCCACTTGCTCATTTAGTTGGAAATTTATTTATCGCTAATGCAAGTTTCTTTGACTATTCTGCAGTAGGTGGGCTCTCTTTGCTTCGTACTTATGGTAAAGCCATTTTTTATGTACTTTTACTGGGTGCAATTATGAGTTGGTTTAACCGTAGCCCAAATCCTATGCAATTTGTCTTGCATCAGTTAACTGCCCCTCTCTTAAAACCTATTCAACGCATTTTACCTAATACAGGTATGATCGACTTTTCCCCTATGGTATTAGCCTTTGCGCTTTTCTTCTCGGATAAAATCTTACTAGATTTATTCGGCACATACTGGCTACTCGCCAGTTATTAAAAGTGCGGTTGCATTTCAAGGAATGTTGTCATCATGATGCTCCCAGCAGTAGAAAAACAAGGTGAGGACTTACGGTTGCGGATCTTTCTGCAGCCGAAAGCGAGCAAAGATCAAATCCTTGGTATCCATGATAACGAACTCAAAATCATGCTAACTGCCCCACCCATTGATGGCAAAGCGAATGCTCACTTACTCAAATTCTTAAGTAAAATCTTCAAGGTCGCAAAAAACAGTATTATTTTAGAAAAAGGCGAGCTCAATCGACATAAGCAGGTTTTTATCCCTGCACCGAAAATGATCCCAGCAGATATCTTAGCGTTACTCAAAGAACAAGTTTGAGCGTTGATGAAAATGAATGAAAAATGTGTGCAATAAAAACGACATAGCGCGTTTTCTGTTTTATTCGGTTAGGTCAATTTCTGATGTTTTGACCTAACCTATTGAGCAATCACATCATGTCACATCAAATTCGGCTATTTTTTATCTTTTTTGGTTGGGCGTTGCCAGCCTTGAATATGGCGTTGTGGTACACGGCTGATAACAAGCTCACCAGAGTTAATATTTTTTGTCACCGTCGTCCCAGCGCCAATCGTCGCATCATTCTCGACAGTAACGGGGGCAACAAGCTGTACATCAGACCCGACAAAAACGTTATCTCCAATACAAGTTTTGAATTTATTCGCTCCATCATAGTTGCACGTAATCACACCTGCACCAATATTACAATATTGCCCAATTTCTGCATCACCCACATAACTCAAATGATTAACTTTAGATCCTTTGCCAATCTCTGCTTTTTTAATTTCAACGAAATTACCAATGTGGGTTTCCTCTGCGAGTACCGCACCCGGACGTAAACGTGAAAATGGTCCAATTTGAGCGGCATTCCCGATAGTAGTATCTTCTAAAACAGAGTAGGGTTTAATGTCCACATCATCACCAATTTCGCAATTTTTTAAGATACATCCAGCCCCGATGCGAACACGATGCCCTAATTTCACTTGTCCTTCAATGATAACATTTATGTCAATTTCAACATCTTTTCCATGTGTTAATTCACCTCGTAAATCAAAACGCGCAGGATCAGCTAATGCCACGCCTGCCAATAGCAATTTATCCGCTTGCTTATGCTGATAGTAACGCTCTAAGCGAGCTAATTGTTGACGGTTATTAACACCTTCCACTTCCATGAAATCATCCGCTTGAACAGCAATCACTTGGCAACCTTGTTGATTAGCAAGACCAATGACATCTGTAATATAATACTCTCCCTGTGCATTATTATTCGTCAGTTGACTTAGCCATTTCTTCAAATTTTTACCATCCGCAACCAATACGCCTGTATTAATTTCTTGGATTTTCAATTGTTCCGCATTCGCATCTTTTTGCTCAACAATGGCTACGACTTGTCCTTGCTTGCGTACAATACGACCATAACCCGTTGGGTTATCCAATACGACTGTCAATAACGCAATGCCATTGTCAGGTTTTGCCGCAATCAGTTTTTGCAGAGTCTCAGGCGTGATTAATGGACCATCACCATATAGCATTAAAATATTCTCATCATCTGCAAAAAAAGGGGCTGCCTGTTGCATGGCATGACCAGTACCAAGTTGTTCTGCTTGAAAAACCCAATTAACAGGCTCATCACACAGTCTTGCTTGCATAATTTCTCCACCGTGCCCATACACTAAATGTATATTTTTCGCATGAATTGATTTCACCGTATCAATCACATGTTTCACCATAGGTTTACCCGCGATGCTATGCAGTACTTTTGGTAAATCGGAATACATGCGAGTCCCTTTACCAGCGGCTAAAATGACGATACTTAATGCTTTCTTTTCCATAATAGTCTCTTATTTATTGATTAACGGATGAATAGGCAAAATTATAATCTAACTTTACGAGAAAAATAAGCGCAGCATTGTGAAAACAAAGGAAATTGTCAGATAAGACAAAGCAGTGTATAGTACATCTCGGTTTGTTAAGGATAACAACCTAACTTATTGTTTAAGGATGAAAATATGAACAAATTATCATTAAAACTCGGCGTAGCATTACTCGCTTCTGTCTATTTAGTCGCATGTGATCAAACAACACCCCCAGAAACTAAAGCAACCGTAGATACCTCTACAACATATATCCAAACAGATCCCAAAGAAGACTTTAAACGACTTGCCGCGTTTCAAATTGCGCAAAACGAGCAAGTCAACCGTTTAAACCAGCAACTGATCGATACCATTCAAACCCGTGATATGAATGCAAGAGAAGCTGTATTGCTAAAATTCTCTCAAGAAGTAGATCGTATCGTCAACGCACTTGATGCGTTACCTATTTATAGCCCTGAAATTCAGCCGCTTAAAGAAAAAGCGAAACGTCTATTAATTACATCATCAGAATTAATGACAGATAACGTAAAATTACAACAACATCCATCTGAAGAAGGGGCTAAAGCGTTGTTAATGAAGCGTGATGCGTTATTAAGAATGTCCGATGAATTTACACAACTTAACAATGAATTGGCTGATAAATACGGTGTCACGACAACACCATAATTGTCCATACTGTCCCTAAATCAATAGCCGCCCGTTTTCTTGAAAAGCTAAACGTGCGGTTATTTCGTTTCGGCGGAAATAATCCCTAACTTATATTTTATTTACTTAATCCTCTTGACAAATATAGATATCAAAACGATGGCTTTTGGTTTCACGAGTAAACTGTGGTGCAACCTGCGCGAGAAAATCTGCATAATCGGGACGTTTCACAACAACTCGTTTCTTAGCGAGTCGCAAAGCTGGAGCAAGCAAGTTATCTGCATCTAAATCGCCCCCGACTAAGTGCTGAAAAACACGCATTTCTTTCTTAACAAGTGCACTTTTTTGTTTATGAGGGTACATAGGGTCAAGATAAACCACATCAGCAAAATCGCTCATTGGATCCAATTCTGCAATATGCTTTACATCTAATAAACGCATATTTTTTTGCATCATTTCACCAATTTCCGCATCTGCATAAGCACGTTGTAGACCATCTTCCAACAATAAACGAACAACTGGATGACGCTCAACAAGGCGGATTTGACAACCTAACGCGGCTAAAACAAACGCATCGCGCCCTAGTCCCGCTGTTGCATCAATCACATTGGGCAAATAAGCTTTCTTAATCCCTACTGCTTTTGCGATCGCTTCGCCTCGTCCACCACCAAATTTTCTGCGGTGAGCTAAGGCTCCGTTAATGAAATCCACATATACCGCGCCTAATTTTGCTTCATCTAATTTACGTAGCTCTATACGAAGTTGTCCTTGATCATCTTCGCATTGAACTAAGGCTAAAATACTTGCTGGGTCTTGTTCTAAACCCGCGTCTATACAACGAGCAAAAAAATGGGATGCGTCATTTGTTTCACAAATCAGCTGAATCTTCATACCTTACTTCCGAATTAACCATACACCCGTTTCCATGTGGTCTGTATAGGGAAATTGATCGAACAATGCCGCTTTCTCAATACGATGGGTTTGACAAAGTGTGTGCAAATTATCGCATAGTGTATGTGGATTACAGGAAATATACAAAATACGTTCATACTGCTGTACTAATTTGACAGTTTCATCATCTAAACCCGCACGTGGTGGATCAACAAAAATCGTATTACATTGGTAAGTTGTGAGATCGATTCCTTTCAAACGATTAAAAGCACGTACGCCATTCATCGCTTGAGTAAACTCTTCTGCAGACATGCGAATAATTTGTAAGTTATTAATCTTATTTGCTGCAATATTAAATTGAGCGGCACTCACTGATGGCTTCGCAATTTCGGTTGCCAATACTTTACGGAAGTTTTGTGCGAGGGCAATTGAAAAATTGCCATTTCCACAATACAGTTCTAATAAATCCCCTTGACTTTCCGCCGTACAGGCAATCGCCCATTCCAACATTTTCTGGTTTACTATCGCATTCGGCTGAGTAAAACTGTTTTCAACCTGACGGTAAATATACGCTTTATTTTGTACCGTCAAGACTTCATCAACAAAGTCATGTTCCAAACAAATTTTCTGTTTGCTCGCACGCCCAATAATCTGTAGATCAAACCCTTGCGCTAGCAATGTTGCTTTTAATTGTCTGGCTGCAATAGTCCATTGTTCATCCAGTTCCTTGTGGTACAGCAAACTGACTATGATTTTATTACTTAATGTACTTAAATAATCAATTTGAAACAGTCGATGTTGCAATACGGGTTCAAGTTTGATTAATGACAACAAAGCGTTCATCATTTGATTAATCAACTGGCTCACAATAGGAAAAGTGTCCACACGATAGCGCTGGCGAGTGTCTTGATCAAACATGATGTGGTAAATCTCACCTTTGTCGTGCCAAATTCTAAACTCAGCGCGCATTCTATAGTGTTGTACAGGTGAAGCAAATACCGTTAATTCGGGTGCATGAAAGGGAGCTAAAAGTGCGGTAAGTTTTTGCTGTTTTTCAGCCAGCAATTGATCATATTGTTCGATAGGAAGCAAACTTTGCATGAGATACGTTCTATATTGTGTGATGTTCAACTAAAAATAAAAGGCTCGGTTTCTCTCATTCGCCAAGCCTTTTATTCTTTCAAACTAGATGATTATTCTGCTGAGAAATCGTCGAGATTATCCGTACCCACAACACCTGATAACGTATACACTCGCTTAGTTGTTGAAATACGTGAGCGATATTTATTCCAAGTTTTTTCTAAGAACGTTTCAGGTTGGCGTTCACCACGGCAGAAAGCAACAAACTCTTTTTCCTCTTTTGTTACAGGGGCACGCTCACCTGAATCCAACGCCTTAAATGCTTGACCATATTGCTCAAGTGCTTGTGATTCTTTGATGGTGTAATCGCCGTGACGTGAAAAGCCTCTTGGGTAATTTTTGTCATCGAAAAAACGACGTGTAACACTAAAACTTTCTGCCATAATATCCTCTACGAATAATCTCTGTTATTAAAAACGACGCATTAAACCAATTTTTTATTATTTTTGCAATAAACCTTTTACAGTTTCTACATAATCTTTGACAAAAGCCTCATTACTGTTAGTACTCAGTCCTTCTGGTTTTACACGATAACGATTATTAATGTAAAAATCTGGCACGCCACGTACTTTCAATTCTTCTGCGGCATGAATTTGTTTATTCATTAACGCAGTCACAGCAAAGCTGTTAATTCCACCATCAAATTGCTCAGCTGGAATACCTTTATCTAAGAAAATTTGTCGAATATCACCCATTGAACGCAGGGCATTTTTTTGCGCAGCCTGAAATAGTGCTTCTTTCACTTTTTCTTCCACTCCTGTTGCCACCGCAAAAGACCAAGCACGTGTTAGATTTTCACCTTGTGGTCCTAAAAAGTTCACATGATATTGTTTTAACTCTACCCCTTGAGGCAAACTGGCTTTCACCTTAGCAGGAATTTTGTATTCATATTCAAAGGAATAACAATGTGGGCAATAGAATGAGAAAAACTCAACCACTTCAGGTTGTGCCGAATGGGCAGTAGTTAATGCCGTATAGTGTTTACCTTCCGTTAAGTTGTGCGCCTGTACAGTCAATACCGAGAAAAATGAGACGAAAACTAAAAACAATTTTTTCATTTGAAATCCTTAACTATTTAATAATTCCGCGTGCTTTCAATAGTGCGGTCTTAAAATCTTCTTCATAATCTTTTTTAATGCCGGGAATGGGCTCATGTTTATCTGTGCCATGCATTTTTAACTGATAGATAATCACTTCATCCGTTAATTCTGCAACAGGCTTATCGAACCCAGCTTCATCAGCAATCTTCTGCAAAATTTGTAACAAATGCAGATCAGGCTCTTTAGACCAATAAGGCTGTAAAAGTTCCAATACTTCGTTTAAACGATGACATTTCATAAAGTTTTCCTTATGATTGAAAAAATTTTTTTGAATCATACTGTAATTAAGTAAAGAAGAAAATATGACGATCACAATTAGTGCAGTAATTTTAGCTGGGGGGCAAGCTCGCCGTATGGGTGGAGTCGATAAAGGTTTACAACATTTTCGGCAGCGCCCTCTTTTTGAACATGTCTATCAACGTTTAGCGTCTCAAGTAAGTGATATTGCCATTAGTGCTAATCGTAACCAACACCACTATGCACAATATGGTTTACCTGTTTTTAGTGATCAACTCGACGGTTTTCAAGGACCATTAAGTGGCATCTTAACAGGATTACAACATGCCACCACTGACTTTGTGTTATTCGTGCCTTGCGACTGCCCTTTTTTACCGTCTGATCTCGTTGATAGACTGAAAAGTGCGGTCAATTCTCCCGATGTGTTGCTTGCTTATGCGCACGATGGCGAACGTGAACATCCAACCTTCTGTTTAATATCCACTCACTTGAAAAGCGCATTAGCTGACTATTTGGCACAGGGAGAACGTCGAATGTTGACATTTATGCAACAGCATCATGCAGTTGCAGTTGATTTTTCAGACAAAAAAGCCGCATTTAAAAACATCAATACGCTCGCTGATTTGCAAGCATAAAAAATCCGTAGGTTTTATGATTTTAAGGTAATGAATGGATTGGATAATGTCCCGTTTCACAGTATAATTAAAGACCTATTCTTCTTGGCTAACTCAGGACTTTTTATGTTAAAAAAACTTTCCATTATTACGTTAGTTGCACTTCTTTCAGCTTGCTCATTATCTTCTTATGTTCCGTTTATGGATGATAAAAAAGCCATTATCAACGTAGATAAAGATCAACTTGATCAAAAATCTTATGCGACAGCGTATGAGGCGACCGTTGAAACCTATAAAGGTCGTGTAAACCAAGACTATGACATTCACGCCTTCTCGAGTGGGGTCAATGATTGGTACTTAAACCGTATTTTAGTCCCGATTGAAAAAATTCGAGAAAATTTATACCAAGGCGGACATGATTCTAGCATTCATGCTTATTATAGTGGTGTGCTTTTTGCCTCCGCTTTACAAACCAATTTCCGCCAGCTCAAGCAAGACTGTTGGTCAAAACTTGATACTGCCAGTCTGACGCAAGGCATCTACGATGCAATGAAAGATTTGCAAAAAGGCAATGTGAGGGCAGAAGATGACCCTTATATTGTGCAAGGTGCAGAGCAAGTTCTCAAACTTTGTACCCACTAACGTGAAAAAACTGTTGATGTCAAAATCAGCAGTTTTTTCCATTTTACCCGTAGCCTAAAAGTTAACATCAGATAACAAGGAAGACTGGAGTACCTGTGTTTCAATTAACGGAAAATGACATTCACTTAGCCGCCTACGCTGAAAATAAACAACAAGCAATTGAATTAGTGGCAACATCACTCATCGAATCTGGTTGTGTTGAATCAGGTTACTTACAAGGTATGTTAGAACGAGAAGCCCAACTTACTACTTATTTAGGTAAAGGCATTGCGATTCCACACGGCACGATCGCTACACGTTCTATGGTGAAAAAAACAGGAGTAAAAGTCTTCCAATTCCCACAAGGAGTACCGTGGACAGATCATCATACTGTCTATGTGGTCATTGGTATTGCGGCAAACTCAGATGCTCATCTCACGCTATTACGCCAATTAACGCATCTTCTTGATAGTGAAATAAGTACACCACAACTGGCTAACACGCAAGACCCTGCACAATTTCGTGCGATGTTACTGGGAGACATGCCAAATACTCTCATAACCGCCCACACAATCCGCTTAGCTGTCGAAACAGAAAGTTTATTAACCCTGACCGCACTTAACGCTGACAACTTGCAACAACAAGAGGCAATAGATGAGCAGTTTATTCACGAAGTCATTTCGAGTGCAGCACTCCCTCTCGGCAGGGGCATTTGGCTCACTGATGCAACAGTAGGAAACCGCAAAAATGCCATTGCATTTAGTCGTGCTAAGACACCATTCCGGCATAATGGCAAAATGGTACATGCGGTGCTAACCATTTCTACTATTGATGAACAGATTAATGATACCTTGGCTAGTTTATTGGATGAGCAAGTACAACAAACGTTATTGACAGGTGATATCGAACAGATTCTCTCCATTTTCAAGCCCGAACAAGGACATAATCCTATTCCCAATGTAACAGTGTTAGTTGGGCAAGTACCTGCCGTCGAAGCCATCGTCACGGTTCGTAATGCACATGGATTACATTACCGCCCAGCGGCGACATTAGTGAATTATCTCAAACAATATCATGCTTCTGTCGCGGTACAAAACCTTGATAATGGAGGACCATTAATCAGTGCGAAAAGTCTGATTAAAGTCACATCACTAGGGGCACAAAAAGGGCATCGCTTACATTTTGTTGCCACAGGGCAAGATGCAAAGCAAGCAATTAAAGGTATCTGTGATCTCATTGAATCTGACTTAGCGGAGGAAAAATGAGCAAATTACTTACCATCACATTAAATACAGCTTATGATTTAATTGGCTGTCTACCACGTATTGCCTTGGGCGAAGTGAATAAAGTCGAGTACCTTGGTCTGTATCCAGCTGGAAAAGGGGTAAATGTGGCTAAAGTTCTACATGATCTTGGCATTCAATCTGCAGTAAGTGGGTTTATTGGTCGAGATAACCAAGGTGAATACCAAAAAATGTTTACTGAACTCGATTTAATTGATCATTTCCAACGTGTAAATGGCACGACACGAATGAATGTCAAAATCACTGAAACAGAAGCAGACGTCACCGATATCAATTTCCAAGGTTATGTGATTAACGAACAAGATTGGCAGCAATTTGTTGATTATTCGCTCCAAATTAGTTCACAATTTGACTTCATTGCAATTTGTGGCAGTCTTCCACCTGGGGTTTCACCTACGGCTTTCATGCTCTGGCTACAGAAACTCAATACAGGACGAGCCAAAATTGTCTTAGATACCAGTAATGAAGCACTTACGATGGGAATCCAAGCAAAACCCTGGTTGGTCAAGCCGAATTATCGTGAATTAGAAACATGGGTCGGTCACCCTCTTCCTCACTTACTAGATATTATCTCTGCAGCTAAAACGTTACAGGCTGAGGGAGTTATGAATGTTGTTGTATCGCTAGGTGAACAAGGGGCAATCTGGCTGACCCCAGACAATATTCTCTATGCACAACCACCAATGTGTGAACACGTCGTTAGCACCGTGGGAGCAGGTGATGCCATGGTTGCAGGATTAATTTATGGCATCCTTCACCAGCATGCCCCTGCCGATACATTGGCATTCGCTAGTGCCGTAGCGACATTCACTGTTTCGCAAACACATGTGGGTATTCCCGATCGAAGCTTGTTAAACCCAATTTTAGAAAACATAAAAATCACCTCAATTTAAGGATAATTTCATGAATATTTTTCTGACTAAAAATGAAGCTCTTGGTAACGCAAAGTGTTTTTTATTACGTCAAGTAATGGAAGCTGCAGCAAAGCAACAAGGACATCAAATCACAGAGATCAATGAAGCAGACTTGGTAATCGCTTTTACTGAACAAGCCGCGACTTCCACTTCTTTTGCAAATAAAAAAGTTTTTGTTGTTGACGCCGATGTGGCATTCAATGCACCAGAAACCACCATTCAACAGGCTATTGAACAAGCTATACCTTATGAAGCAAGAGAAAGTGCGGTCGAATTGACAAATGTTTCTCCACTCTCTTCCATTCACAATCTTGTCGCAGTCACCGCCTGCCCAACAGGTGTCACACAAACCTTTATGTCTGCTGAAGCGATTATGAATTATGCTAAAGCGCAAGGTTGGCAAGTGAAAGTCGAAACACAAGGACAACTTGTTGCAAAAGATCTTCTCACCGCGGCAGACATAGCGGCAGCAGATTTAGTCTTGGTTGCAACTGATATCGATACTGACTTATCTAAATTTATAGGAAAACGCCTTTATCGTACCTCTACACGTGCCATTTTGACCGATACTGCTGCCGAATTTGAACAGGCTTTACAACATGCGCAATATTACCAACCTCATCATGATGATGAAGTTGAGACGATTACACCGGCACCGCGCAATTATGCAAATGATTTTGAAACCTGTTTAGGCAGCAAAAAAATTGTTGCACTGACCGCTTGCCCAACGGGCGTGACCCAAACCTTTATGTCTGCTGAAGCAATTATGACGTACGCTAAAGCACAAGGCTGGTGTATTAAAGTCGAAACACATGGACAAATAGGATCAGATAATTTAATCAGCGCGGAAGAAATCGCCGATGCGGATTTGGTGTTTATTGCCGCTGATATTAATGTTGATTTAACCAAGTTCACAGGCAAACCTCTTTATCGTACCTCAACCCGTGCCGTATTAAACAATATTGAACAAGAATTTCACCACGCCTTCGAACAGGCAACACCCTATACTGTTGAACAACCTGAAGATGACATTATCACTCCACCTACACGTGATTTTGCGAATGATTTTTCAGTATGTGACAGCAGTAAGAAAATTGTCGCAGTCACTGCTTGTCCAACAGGGATCACACAAACGTTCATGTCCGCCGAAGCAATTATGAAATATGCCAAAACACAAAACTGGTGTGTAAAAGTCGAAACACGTGGACAATTAGGATCGGATAATTTAATCACACCAGAAGAGGTCGCTGCTGCGGATTTAGTCTTTATTGCCGCTGATATTGATATTGACTTAACCAAATTTGTGGGCAAACCCCTTTACCGTACCTCAACCCGTGCTACCTTAAACCAGACAGCTCAGGAATTTGAAAAAGCCTTCGCAGAAGCGACAATTTATACTGATAACAAAGCAGAAGATGATAAAAAAGCCACGTGCCCTCACACCACATCGAAAGCTGATTGTTGCCAATTCCAATGCAAAGGTGCACGTTTATTCCCTGTGATTCTCATTGCATTACTGATTGCTGCGGTTGCTTATTTTATGTCTTAGTCTAACGAGTAACCTGCTTAAAAATAATAACCGCATGTCATTCACCTCACATGCGGTTATTTTTCTAGCGATTTATCACATTTGACGATTATGTGACATCATGGGTCATCAATGCATTCGTATTATCCATTGCCAAATTCATATAACGCTCATATTGTTTTAACACATCAGCAATTAATTCATCTTTCGTCATGTATTGCACATCGTACCCTTCACGTCCATCAATAAAATACGTGATAGGCTCATACGCCCGCTCTGAATCAATATGCGGTAACTTCTCATCCTCTACGACAAGAGTCGACAATTCACGCGGCTGGCAATCAATACCGTATAAAAAATTACGTAAATTTTCCTTCATCACAACAAATTCAATTTTAGGATTTTTACCGACAATGACATCACATTGTGCCACTAAACCATGCTTTTCAAACGCTGCGGCTAAATCCTCAAATGCGGGTTGTGCAATATCATGAATGAAGCTTCTTACATCGGCACGCTTAGATTGAGAAAGGATCTTTTCTAAACGACGTTGCCAATGCTTGCCTGTCCAATTTCCACTCCCTTGCGAAAAGGCTTTACTGAAATATTGGTTATCGACCATCAAGCCTTTCCATAAACCGAAACACAATAACAACATAATCAATGTGAAAGGCAGTGCAATCACTAAGGTCATCGTTTGTAGTGCGGCTAATCCATCTGAACGCAATAATGCAATGGCTAAAATCGTTAACAGGATCGCCCAAAAAAGACTTTGCCATTTCACCCGTTTTTCTTCACCTTGTGAGGCAATACTGTTGATCACATAAATGCCAGAATCCGCCGAGGTAATAAAAAACAACGCAATAATGGTTATCGCTACAAATGAGGCAATATGTCCAAATGGAAGCTGTTCAAAGAAACCAAATAATAAGGCTTCGGTATGACTTGAAAGTGCAGTCAATTTGCCAGCAGTTTCTCCATCTAACCAAATCGCCGTATTCCCAAATGTCGTCATCCATAAGACATTAAATAACGAGGGAATAAACAATACTCCTAAGATGAACTCACGAATGGTGCGTCCTTTTGAGATCTTAGCAATAAACAAGCCAACAAATGGCAAGACACCCACCATGCCCAATATAATACAGTCCAGCCACTAAACCAGCCTTGGTTTTCTGGCTCATAAGCAAAAGTGCGAAAACTCAAGGCAACTAAATTACTCAAATAATAACCTAGATTTTCTGTAAAGCTGGTAAACAATAACAATGTTGGACCTACGATTATCACAAACACGAGTAAGGCAAGTGCTAAAAATAAATTGACTTCACTTAATCGACGCACCCCTTTCGCGACACCGGTAATTGCTGAAATGGTCGCCAAGCACATTACTGCAATAATCAACATCGATAATGTGGAAAAACTGCGAGAATCAATCCAACCTAAGTGGTTTAAGCCTGCATCTAATTGCATTGCGCCATAACCTAACGTAGTAGTAATACCGAAAATTGTGCTACATAACGCAAAAATATCAATCACGTGTCCCCAGAAGCCTGAAATTCGATGTTTTAACAGTGGATAAAATCCTGATCGAATCGTAAGAGGCAACTTATAACGAAAACCAAAGTACGCGAGCGCTAGTCCAATCACAGCATAAATAGCCCAAGCATGAATCCCCCAATGATAAAACGTCATTAACATAGCTTCTTTCACTCGTTCCGCTTGGGTCATCTGTTGATGTAATGGGTTGACATAATGCAACATGGGTTCCGCCACCCCAAAATACATTAAACCAATACCCATTCCTGCTGCGAATAGCATAGCTATCCAAGAAAGGAATGGATACTCAGGCACTTCATTATCTCCTCCTAAACGAATATCCCCTAATCGACTCGAACAAAGTAAGATTAAAAAGAGGATGAAGATCGACACAGCTAGAACATAAAACCAGCTGAAATGCGTGAAAATGTGGTGTTTAGCCAGATTAAGCACCTGTTGTGCTTGGGCTGGAAAAAGCGTGCAATAACCAGTAACAAAAATAATAAATACAAGACTAGGGAAAAAAATAGGTGCTTTTAACGTGCTAACTGCACGTAATTGCTTTAAAAAAGTCAAAACTTCTCCTTAAATTTGATAAATTGGATATAACATTATGTTATAAATCATGATCGTTTATTAACGGAAGAAAAGGCGTCTTTTAAGACGTATTCGTGGTTGATTCATACCTTTTAATTAGATATAACCTTTTTAATATAACAAAAAATTATCAAAATCGCAAAATGCCTTCCATTAGGATAATCATGCAAATCCCTCAACTTTGTTTATTTTGTAATAGATCCTTGATATATTTATATCCCATCAAACCTTACGGGGATATGACATGACAAAATATAATAAATTGAGAATTGAATGGGATTGCCGTCGCGGCATGCTAGAGCTTGACAAAGTCATCATGCCATTCTACCAACAGTATTTTGATCACTTGCCAGATGAACAAAAAGACCAATTTATTCGCTTGCTCGCTTGCTCTGACTTGCAATTATTTTCTTGGTTCTTTAATCGTGGGAAAGCAAGCGATCCAGACTTACAACATATGGTTGATTATATTCAACATACCTTGAAATTAGCTGATTAATCACAATATTCTGTCTTTACAAAAAAGATTGAACTTTTTAAATTTCACACCGTCTAACTGATTGCAAGAGCTTGCTGTCTTGAATATTAAGGCTTGTTAGAGGTGATATAAGAGGTTATATGGCTGAACAGCTAACAGATCAGGCTTTGGTAGAAAGAGTACAGCAGGGAGATAAGAAAGCCTTTAATTTATTGGTTTCACGTTACCAAAATAAAGTGGCTGGTTTGCTGACTCGCTACGTGTCACCTAACGACATTCCCGATGTGGTGCAAGAATCATTTATTAAAGCCTATCGCTCTATTGATTCTTTTCGTGGTGACAGTGCTTTCTATACTTGGCTATACCGAATCGCCGTGAATACGGCAAAAAATTATCTTACTGCACAAGGACGTCGCCCGCCAAATGAAGATATTCTAGCGGAAGACGCAGAAAGTTATGATGTAGGAAGTAATTTACGGGATGTGGATACGCCCGAACATGAAATGTTATCCAGTGAATTAAAGAAAATCGTGTTTGACACTATCAATGGATTACAAGAGGACCTAAGAACAGCAATTACGTTACGAGAAATTGAAGGTCTAAGTTACGAAGAAATTGCTGAAATTATGGATTGCCCAGTTGGTACTGTACGCTCTCGTATTTTCCGTGCGCGTGAAATTATTGAAAGCAAAGTACAACCCATGCTAGAACGTTAAAAACACAACCTAAACGAAAAACCAAACGAAAGTTGGAGTGTCAAAATGCAAAAAGAGTTACTTTCAGCCTATATTGATGGTGAACAAGTCAGCGCAAAATTGACAGAACAGTTATGCCAAGATTGTGAATTACAAAAATCTTGGGCAAACTTTCATACAATTCGCACTGTAATGCGTCAAGAAACTGAAGTGCTATTAGGTGCAGATTTTACCGCAAAAATGGATAAATTAATTGAACAAGAAGACGTTCATCTTGCTCAACCAATGGTATCTCAGCCATTACCAGAAGAGGTTGAACATTTACCATTTATGCAAAAATTAAAAGGTCTATTTACCCCTCTTGCACAAGTGGCTGTCGCAGCGAGTGTCTGTTTAGTTGCTGTATTGGGTACGCAATCATTCATTACGGCTAAAAATGATGTGCCAAATAATATTGATACACCAATTTTACAAACATTACCCTTTAATAATGTTGTGCAAGAAGTCAGCTACAACGCGCCTAAAGATGCTGTCACACCAGAACAGTTGGAGCAGAAAAATAAACGCATTGGCGCAATGTTGCAAAACTATGAGATTCAACGCCGCCTTTATGCTGATTCGTTGATTTTAAATCAACAAGCAAACCAAAAATAATGGGGTAACACATCTTCTATTTTCACCACCTTTATTGGTGGTGAATTTGTTTTATGGTAATGATTATGTTTAAAACATTGCGAAAATTAACCGTACTTTGCGCGATACTGACTCTACCGTTGTCTGCCTCCGCAGAAAATACGTTGTCAACGAAACAATTTCTACAAAAAATGCTTGAAGCACGCGAAATGCTGAGCTACGAAATGGCATTTGTGAAAACCACTCCTGCTAATATGGATTCATTACGCTACCGCCATCTTCATTTGGATGGGAAATCTTATGCGCAATTAATTTCTCTTGATGGCGTTCAACAAGAAATCATACAACGTGATAATTTGGTCAGTTATTTCCAGCCCAATTTTCAGCCTTTTACCCTGCAAAGTTCACACATTATCGATAGTTTACCTGCAATTATGCGAGCTGATTTTGATCGTTTAGAAAAATACTATGATTTCGTCAATATTGGACGCAATCGTGTTGCAGATCGTATTGTGCAAACTATTCGCATTTTGCCAAAAGATGACTTTCGCTATCAGTATCTGGCTTTTATTGATGAAGAAAATCACCTTCTACTACAAAGTGATATTCTCGATCGTGATGGGAATCTACTTGATCAATTCCGTGTCGTCTATCTTTATGTCGGTGAGGGCTTACAAGGTCTGGCAGAATATTTAGATAATGTGGTTTTTCCGCCTCTATTGATAGATAAAAAAGAAGAAAATTCCCCACCATTAACTTGGCAAACAAGCTGGTTACCACAGGGTTTTGTTAAAATCAATGAAAGTATCGGTCTAGAAGAAGATAACCAAATTGAAAGTCAACTATATAGTGATGGTCTGTTTTCATTCACATTGTACGTTGCTGATCCTGTCACAGAAATTCATGTAGATAATACATGGAAGCAGGGTCCTTATACAATATATAGCGAAACGATTGACGGTAAAGAGATTACATTTGTTGGGCAACTTCCTATCTCTACAGCAAAACGTATTGTTCAAGATATCCAATTCAAAAAATAGGCACAACTATGCTCAAAGAAAATGCCGTAGTCATTGAATATCAATCAGGCATTGCCAAAGTAAAATGTCAATCACAAAGTGCTTGTGGTGCTTGCGCTGCAAAAAATGCTTGTGGCGCCTCTGCACTTTCTGAACTCACGGGCGAACAAGGTGAGTACATTTTCACAATTGAAACCATTACGCCTTTGAAAGTTGGGCAACAAGTTGAAATTGGTTTGGAAGAACGCTCATTGATTTTATCTGCTTTGTTACTCTATATCGTTCCCCTCTCTACTCTGTTAATTAGTACTTTTATCTCAGAATGGCTGTCCTCGCATGAATTAATTCGTGCTGCCTTTATTTTTTTCTGCACTGGCTTAGCTTTTGTTGCTATTCGCCAGTATAGCAAAACGCTCAATCAACGAGCCGCATATAAGCCAATTTTATTAAGGGTTTTGTAATCGGTGTTAATCCCTTTATAATTAATATAAATTTTTTGACAGAAGGACAAGCAGTGTATGGGCTTAATGTTAGGCATTACAGGTTATAGTGGGAGTGGTAAAACGACGCTACTCGAAAAACTCGTCCCTGAACTCATCACCCAAGGATTACGAATTGCTGTCATCAAACATAGTCACCACAATGCACAAGTTGATAAACCTGGAAAGGACAGCTGGCGCATGAAAGAAGCGGGTGCAACTCAAGTAATTATGGCATGTGATAATCGCTGGGCACTAATGACAGAAACACCTCAACAGCCGGTTGACCTTACTTATTTAGCCGAGCAGTTTGATCCCTGCTTAATTGATTTAATTCTCGTTGAAGGTTTCAAGCAGGAACCGATTCCTAAGATTTTGTTGCATCGTCAAACCATGACAAAACCATTACCTGAACTTGATGAGCGTGTTATCGCACTCGCAACAGATTATGCCTTACACTCAGAAAAACCTTGCCTAGATATAAATAATATTTCCCAAATCAGTGGCTTTGTTTTAAGTTGGTATCAGCAAAAGTGTGGGACAAAATAGGATAATATGATGACCGAACGTAATAGTTATCGTGGGCTCGCTTGGATCGCAGCAATTGCACTTTTTATGCAAACACTGGATGCCACAATTCTTAATACAGCTCTTCCTGCCATTTCACGTGATCTCAATGAATCACCACTTGAAATGCAACTGACGATTATCAGTTACGCTTTAACCGTTGCATTATTTATTCCTCTCAGTGGCTGGCTCGCGGATAAATATGGGACGCTTAAAATTTTCCGCTTCGCTGTGAGCATCTTTGTATTAGGTTCTATTGCCTGTGCATTCTCAAACACGCTTGATACACTCGTGCTCTCGCGTGTTTTACAAGGTTTTGGTGGCGCACTCATGATGCCAGTAGCCCGTCTAGCAATTATTAGGACGGTCCCTAAACAGCACTTACTCTCTGTTTGGAACTTAATGGCAATGTCTGGTTTACTCGGTCCTATTCTTGGGCCTATTCTTGGTGGGTGGTTAGTCACTTACGCAACATGGCATTGGATCTTCTTTATCAATATCCCTATTGGTATTTTAGGCGTCTTGATTGCAGGCAACTATATGCCCAATGCTACCGCAACAGTCAATAAACTCGACTGGCGAGGTTTTTTTCTATTTGCGGGTGGATTAGTTGGGTTAACCTTAGGGCTTGATCTCGTGGCAGAGCGCAGCAGTGATAAAATTAATGCATTGAGTATTCTAAGTTTGGGGTTAGTTCTCTTATTCGCTTATTATTTTCATGCAAAACAATCTTCAACATCGTTATTGCCTTTATCACTCTTCAATATCAGAACATTTAGCATTAGTATCATTGCCAACTTACTTATCCGCTTATGTGGTTCTGGCATCCCTTTTTTACTGCCCCTCATGCTGCAAATTGTATTCAATTATAGTGCGGAACTCTCAGGGTGGTTACTTGCACCAATCGCAATCAGCTCAGTTCTCATGAAACCCCTTATTCCTAGAATCTTAACATGGTGGGGGTACAAAAAAACCTTAATCATCACTGCAATACAGCTAACGCTCTCTATTGCCGCAATGACATTCGTCACTATAAACACACCAATTTGGTTACTAATCATCGCGTTATCTTGGTACGGTGCTTGCATGTCTGTGATTTTTACAGCAACGAATACCCTGGCAGTCAGCGAACTTTCTGAACAAAATGCGAGTGCTGGCTCAACAATTCTGAGTGTTGCACAACAAATGGGTATTGGTATTGGTATTGCAGTATGTTCAGTCATTCTCGGACTTTATCGAGACACTATTGGTGAAACAGGGGAACAACTACAACAATCTTTTAGCTATACTTTTCTGAGCGTCGCCTTATTTGGTCTCGTATTAATTTGGTTGCTCAACTATTTAAAAGCACAGGATGGTGCAAGCTTACAGCACTCTGGAAAGCGTTAAACCTCAACAAACGCCAAACTAATTTGCTTGGTGTTGAAAAATTTCAAGAGGAAAAGGTGGCGCTATCTCAACAGCGCTTTCCCCCTATACCTGGAAAAATAGGTGACTTAACGATAGGCATATCAATTTCCCGCTATTCTTATGTTGCCCACACCATGTTTACTCGATAATACGTTCATCTCATTAAAATCCTTTTCTAACCGTCTTTTATTGAAAATGTCAGAATGTTAGACATAATCCTCATCAATATTTCCTGCAAAAGAAAACTGCGAGAATGGGAGTCCAATTCACCATATAACATATTGATTTTTAAAAGACTAAATTTTCACACCTTAAAAGATAGTACTATTCCTAGTACTATTTTTGTTTGTTACCCCTATTTTTGATTGTTTTTTATACTTTATTTGTGCCTAATATCCCTCTATAAAAATGAGTTAATTTTAGTCTAGCTATAGCTCTAATTAATTTAATGAAATTAGAGAATAGGGCACGCTTAATCAGCATAGAGAATGACTATCACATCACACATAACCATCCAAGCCCCCATATATTTAGAAAAAACTAGATATTAACGAACTACGCTAATTTTGCAGTTTTTTGCTAAGATATTAGTAGTTTTTTTACCCTCTTTTGTGAGCATAAGTGATACGTTCTCTTTGCTATTGCTAAGATTGAAACCAGAATCTAATAATAGTCTTGTTGTTTTGTAAGACAATACACGAGTATCTTCGTTTGATTGCTCTTTAGAAAACTCTAATATGCCAGCAGGTTTATTATTTAATTTAGTCGATGCTGTCATTGGTTGCTCATCAACAAAAACATAACTAACCTCTAGTTTAGTTTTATTTTGGCAAGCGTATTCGATGTAAACCGGTGTAATCGTTGGCTCTTTTTCGGCTTTCATCATCCCTTTTGCTACGCTAACAGTCTCATTTGCCTTTGTATTCATAGAAGATTGGGCAATATTTGCCATGTTGTTGCAGCCCACTAACCCTAGAATTACTACTGATAACATAATTTTATTTTTCATTTAAAAGCTCCCTAACCATATAAGATAGTTTGTATCGTATCTAGATTCTATCCATAGATAGCGTGATGATCAATTAATTCAGCATATTCCTTATGAGGTTTTGTTAAAAGCATAGGATAATAAAGAAGAAAAAAGAAGGGTAAGGAGGTAGCTTTTACACTCAACATTTCGGATTGAGGTCAGTTTTATCGTTTAGGCTACCCCACGATTGTGGTGTATTTTACACAAAATAAGATCTAAAAAGAGGATATAGATCACATTTTGACAGTTCAAAACAATACAAAACAACTCTATAATTCAGCTTTCAATATCAGATAGTAAAGTGGTTAAGATAAGATATTTACACAATAAAAAGCTGCCATTTCAGAAATGCCTCAAAGAGTAAAAAAGGTCAAAAAACTGGAATAGCGATTTAAGGAGTTTTTAGGAGCGGTAATCCAAACATTACTTCTGAACTTTTTACCCACCCTCCCCCATATCTGAAAATTTTAATTCTGCGGTTGTAAAAACTGAGTTAATGGTGCTGTTGTTGGCGTATCAACGACTGGGGATAAATACTGCGATCATAAGTTGACTAAAATAGAAAAAGGCAACTTGTTAGAAATGACCTCTCGCGTATCAACTGCGGAGATTTCTAGCTCGTCGCCTTTATCTGATGTCAATGATAAAAGCCTATTACAAATTCTGCAACAACAAAATGCAGAACTAGATCAAATTCACAGCCAAATCAAACGGTTTGGCGGCAAAGAGTTTAATGATTTAATAGCTAGGGTGTTGTATTGGAATAAAGAAAAAGGTCAACAATTTCTGAAAACCCATCTGCTTCAATTGCATTGGGATCTTACATCAGATGCTGACCTTTCTGGAGGTGATCTTAAAACCGAAGCCGATCTAAGTCAACACATCTAAAATAAAAGGCTATCAATTTGCTAGAAGTGGCGGGCTTCAATTGCCCAATATGCTAACTAGCGTTGATAACCTTTCTGCGTTCAATATTAAAACCGAAACTGACCTAAGTCAATCTATTCAACCTGCACCCTCCATCCACCATTGGTGGATGTAAATATCCTCAATGTTTTATGTAGCATAAAATCCCTCATTTTTCATAAATCCACCACCACGATTTTTTTATCAAGAAAAAAAGCAATATTTATATATAAGCAAAAAACTATAGGACCAATAGGACCAATAGGACCAGAAAATAATATATAGATAAAAAAAACAATGAGTTATATGAAAAGATAAGTAAAATCTGGTCCTATTTTTAGTTGTTTTGGTCCTATTTTTACCTGTTTTGGTCCTATTTTTTTAGGTGATTTTGACGAAATGAGGCAGTAAATGGGCTAAAAAGAGGTTGTATTATGTTGAAAATAAACTTTTTATCTAATTTTTTTAATTCTGTGCCCATTTTTTTATGTAAAGCAAATGCAACATATTTTGCGATGCTAGATTGTTTAACCAACTTATATGCCACATATTTTGCGATAAAAAAAAGGGCGTTTGCCCTCTTGTTTATACTGGATAGGTTATGTATTTTCCTCCTCCTCGCTTTCCACCAGCGTATAAGCACTGTATAAAAAGTTTATTTTCAACATAATACAACCTCTTTTTAGCCCATTTACTGCCTCATTTCGTCAAAATCACCTAAAAAAATAGGACCAAAACAGGTAAAAATAGGACCAAAACAGGTAAAAATAGGACCAAAACAGGTAAAAATAGGACCAAAATGACTAAAAATAGGACCAAATTTTATTTATTTTTTACATAAATCATTGTTTTTTATCTATATATTATTTTCTGGTCCTATTGGTCCTATAAAAAATTCATACTCCTATTAAGAAAAGTTTTTTATGCTGTTGGTGGAAATAAAAAAGGCTAAATAAATTAGCCTTTGAAAGAATAGTGTTAAGCCACAACCTTAAGATGTCTTGGTGGTGGAATAATTGGTTCTGGTGCCTGACTTTCTACATAGTCTGCCCATTCTTGTAACATCACCGCCCTTTGTGAGAGATATAAGGATTTATCATAGGTTCTGCGAATTTGGTTTTTATCTTTATTTTGCTTGTGTGATAAGGCTCTTTCTATCCAGTCGGCTTTATAGTCTTTCTCGTTTAATGACGTGCTGAATAAATGGCGTATGCCGTGCGTAGTAAGGCGTTTTTCCCCTATCCCCTTGATAATGGCTTAACTTATCCGCTTGCGCTTGTTCTTGTTGCTTGCGGTGAGTTTGTGGATCGATATTATTCGCCAACAAGGCATTATATTCTTCACGCTTTGCCCTAGCTTGTGATAGTGATAAATCGGGGTAAGTACCCAAGCTAATTGTCGTGCGTTTTTTGGTGTAAGGCTGCGCGTATCTAAAACGCCATAACTTCGCCCCTTTGCTCGATACTTCTAAAAATAGCCCATCACCATCATATAAAGGTTTGCTACTCGCTTTTGCGTTTTTGATCTCGCTGTCTGTTAGTTTCTTCACTAATCTAGCCATAAAAAAACTCCGTATAGAAAGAGTTATTTTTAGAAAGGAATTTTAAAGATAGTACTATTTTTCACATTTAGAAAATCCAGTACTAAACACTGCCAAGCCATATACATAAAGGCTTTATAAAACATTTAGTACTAGATTTTGCCATTTCCTCTTTGAGATCTTGGGAGTAAATGGTACTAAAACTGGTTCTTTCTAAAATTCTAGTACTATTTATAGTACTAAAAATGTGGGTTAGAATGAATAAGTTTGATTAATTTTGCACTATGTAAAATACGATAAACCTTGATTTTACTGGGTTTTATTGATTATTTTGGTGAGATTTGATGAAGTTTGATTTATGGATTGGCGGAGGAGAATGGGAGTCGAACCCACCCGAGATTGCTGGCAACCTCAACAGGATTTGAAGTCCTGCCGCTTCACCGGAAACGACGCTCCTCCGTATAGGAAAGTGGTTGAACTTTAACGCAAATCATCGTTTGATTCAAGTTCTGTGTGAAAATTTTCAGAAAGCTGACCGCACTTTTTTAATCACATTACAAAATTTTGCTTTCTCACATATGAATACTGAATTTTCATCCAAAAACGAGTATGATTGAGCCAATTTGAAATAATACAGGAATCGCTATGTCTCTTTACGCACGTCTTCCTTCCGTCGATAAACTCTTAAAAATGCCAGAGGGTATGGCACTTGTTGCTGAATTTGGTCATTCGGCAGTGGTGAATATTTGCCGCCAATTAATTGAACAAGGGCGTGAAAGCATAAAAAATGAAAAGCACTTACCGCACTTTTTGACTGATTTTGAACATACCCTCCAAGCCATTCGAGTCAAATTGACTCAACAACAACAAGTCAATATTCAATCTGTACATAATTTGACGGGTACAGTGCTACACACAAATTTAGGACGTGCATTATGGTCAGAGGCAGCACAGCAAGCTGCATTAATGGCGATGCAGCAAAACGTCGCATTGGAATATGATTTAGACGCAGGCAAGCGTAGTCATCGAGACAATTATATTAGTGAGTTATTGTGTCAATTGACAGGCGCTGAAGCCGCTTGTGTTGTAAACAATAATGCCGCAGCGGTTTTGTTAATGTTAGCCACTTTTGCCCAAGGCAAAGAAGTGATTATTTCACGGGGTGAATTAATTGAGATTGGCGGTGCTTTTCGTATTCCCGATATTATGCAACAAGCTGGCTGTAAACTGATAGAAGTGGGTACAACTAACCGCACTCATTTAGCTGATTATCGTAACGCAATTAACGAAAATACGGCATTTTTAATGAAAGTTCACAGCAGCAACTACCAAATTTGTGGTTTTACAACATCTGTCTCTGAAAAAGACTTAGTTACACTCGCCAATGAATTTAATCTCCCTGTCATCACCGATCTCGGCAGCGGAGCATTGATAGATTTAAGCCAGTATAACTTACCCGCCGAGCCGACAGTACAAGAAAAATACGCACAAGGAGTGGATTTGATTTCTTTCTCTGGCGATAAATTATTAGGCGGCCCTCAAGCGGGTATTATTGTGGGGAAAAAAACGTGGATTGATCGTTTACAAGCTCATCCGTTAAAACGTGCCTTACGTTGTGATAAAGTGATTTTAGCGGGTTTAGAAGCAACACTGCGTTTATATTTACAACCCGAGAAATTAAGTGAAAAATTGACCACACTTGCGTTACTCACACAACCTGTTAATGAATTAGTTGAGAAAGCAGAAAAGCTCAAAGCGGCCTTGCAAGAAAAATTAGACAGGGATTATTTTGTACAAATCGAAGAGAGTTCGGCTCAAATTGGTAGTGGCTCACAACCGTTAGCCACGCTTCCCTCCATTGCAGTAACTATTTCAACGGAAACCTCTGGAAAATTAACCGCACTAATAAAACAGTTTAAACATTTACCGCAACCAATCATTTGCCGAGTAGAAAAAGAAAAAATTTGGCTTGATTTACGCAGTCTTGCTTGTTTGACGCGTTTATTAACGACAATAGAACAACTGTGAACCCCATTTTAAAGGGCAACATGATAGATGTTGCCCTTCTTTTTTCTTCCTAGTTTTTATGCTAAATCAAAGTGAGCATCGCAAGAGCATCGTATGATGGTGTCATGATAAACAGCAGTTCAATTTTGCGAACTGGTTTAGTTTCCTTGTGCTGATGAATAAAAAACCTTAGTCATTCACAGACTAAATGCTAAAATTAGCACCAAATTGAATAAAGGAAAGAAGATAAGATGATTATTGTTACGTCTGGTCATGTTGATCATGGCAAAACTGCTTTATTACAAGCCCTAACAGGGACCAATACAGCACATTTACCCGAAGAAAAAAAGCGTGGCATGACCATTGATTTAGGCTATGCCTATTTACCTCTTGCTAACGATGTGGGGGGGATAGAGCGTACTTTGGGCTTTATTGATGTCCCAGGTCATGAAAAATTTTTAGTCAATATGTTGGCGGGTTTAGGTGGAATACATTATGCCATGTTAATTGTCGCTGCCGATGAAGGAGTACAAGCGCAAACGGCAGAACATCTCACTATCTTGCGCCTCCTACAATTAGAAAAAATTATCGTTGTAATCACGAAAGCAGATCGCGTCGATTCAACGCAAATTGATCAGCTTTCCCAGCATCTCAAACAACAATACACGATGTTAGCCGATGCACCTATTTTTGTTACCTCTGCCAAAACTCAGCAAGGTATCGATGCTTTACGTCAATATTTAGCTCAACTACCCAACTTGGCCGATGAAGATAAACCTTTTCGCTATGCAATTGACCGTGTTTTCAGCGTGAAAGGGGTCGGGGCAGTTGTTACAGGTACAGCCTTCTCTGGTAAAGTTGCGATCAATGATGAACTGTATTTATCAAATGGATATAAAATTCGGGTAAAAAATATTCATAGCCAAAATCAACAAACGCAGCAGGGAGGCGCAGGTGAGCGTTTAGCACTAAATATCAATGCCGATTTAGATCGCCTTGCCATAGAGCGTGGAGATTGGCTTTTGTCTTACCCTCCATTACCTGCAACAGAACGTTTCACCGTAAAAATTCAAGCTGAAAGTGCACTCAATGAAAGTCAACCAGTACACCTCTATCATGCCAGTGCTCGAGCAACAGGTAAGCTAAATTTACTGCAAAATAAATCCCTGTCTCCCACAGAACAGGGATTAGCTGAAATTATTTTAGACAAGCCACTGTTTCTCGCTTATGGCGATAAACTGATTTTACGCAGTGGAGATGCTAAACACATTATTGCAGGGGCAAAAGTGCTCGAAGTGTATTCACCCAAACGTTATAAGCGCACGTCCGAGCGCTTAGCATTTTTACACCAATTACAACAAGCAGAGACCGCAACAAAACGTATTGCACTTTATTTACAAAATAAAGCCGTCACCGCCAGTCACTTAATGTGGATTGAACAATTAACTGCCTCACTACTCGCGGATATCCTGCAACACAATCAGGCTATCTGTTTTCAAGATTGGTGTTTCACTGCATATTATCAACAGCATCAAACTGAGAAATTATTGACCGCACTTGCTCTCTATCACCAACAACACAACGACCAACTGGGAATCAGCAAAGCCCGTTTATATCGTATCGCAACCTTAAATCAACCAGAAAAACTCATTTATCACATTATTGATGAACTTTTGATGGCGGGTACATTGCAGCAAACGCGCGGTTGGTTACATTTACCTGAACACAAAATTCTTTTCTCCTCACAAGAACAGCAACTCTGGCAAGCTGTTCTTGCTCAATTTGAACAACATCACGGGCAAGCACTTTGGGTACGCGATCTGGCACAAGCTTTAGCGCAGGAAGAAAGTGTGATGCGAAATTTCCTCTACAAGGCAGGAAAATTGGGTTATTTGACGCCAATTGTTAAAGATCGTTTTTTCCTAACTGAAACAATTTATGCCTATTCACATTTAGTAAAAGACTTCATTGAACAACACGGTGCGATTTCCGTGAATCAGTTACGCGATGAATTACGATTTGGACGAAAATTAGTCGTGCAATTAATCGAATATTTTGATCGCTGCGGTTTTTTACGTCGCAAAGGCAATGTGCATATATTACGAGATGGTGACGTCTTTGATTTATAAGGGTGACGAATCGTGCGTTGTGGGCAAGCTTACTGACATTCTTATATCTATCCTTGCTTTACTAAACACCATGAATGGAATACAGGACGCAGTTCAATGCCCTTTGGGAAAGCAGAAACTCGCCCGCATTTTAGGCAATTTCTCCATGATGGCGACTCACCATCATACACAACCAATCGTAAAGAATAAGCCTTCTGTGCAATTTTATTACTGTTCCGAGACTGACCAACTCGATTCAACCCGTTAAAGGCACAGAAAGGTAACCTAAATGTATCACAGAGAAAATCCCCTCTTACTCTTATTGTGATTAATTTTCAATGTCAACACTGACAACTTCCTCTTCATTTTTAAGTAATAAATACACATTTTGAAGCATAATTTTATCTGTAATTAAGCAACGGATATTGAGGCGAACATCCTCCGTGTTTGGTAAATCTTTCACACTAAGACTATCAATACGGTAATTGTTACGAATCAAAATATCGGTGATTTTCCCTATCGCACCCGCACTATTCAATTGAATCGTTAATTTTGTTTTACGGATTTTATTGTTACGACGCACAAGGCTTTGCACAATAGGGCTCAACCGTACAGCAACTAAAATCATCAACGTTGCAATAATGGCATCAAAGAAAAAGCCTGCGCCACTTGCAATCCCAATGCCTGCTGCAGCCCAAATAATGGCTGCTGTCGTTAATCCTGAAATAGCATCATTGCTTTTACGCAAAATAACGCCTGCGCCTAAAAAACCAATACCGCTAATCACTTGTGCCGCTAAACGCATAGGATCAGTACGAATATTTTCTGACACCTGTGCATAATGTTCTGCTGCTTGGATAGAAACAATCGTTAAAACACAAGTTGTCACCGCAATAATCACACAGGTTTTCACACCCACGGCTTTACGCTTGAGCTCACGTTCCAAGCCAATAATGCCGCCAAGCAACATGGCAAGTGCCATTTTTGCTAAAATCGAAAATTGGCTAGATGCTAAAAAAAGAGTAAATAATTCAGTAAATGTTTTCATAAATAGACAGGAGAAATAAAAATAGAAGAACAAATTATTCTAACAAGGGAATAATATAAGTCCAGAGTTACGCGAAAATATATTTAGTGTGCTCAACATCATACAAAAACAACTAAACATATTGATTTTACTAAAATAAATCATCTCTTCCAACTATACATATTCTCTATTTAGTAACCTGAGCAATACGCTACTCAGTTTGTTCAACTCAAGATTGAAAAAATAAATCCAATTTTTAATATCAATCAAGTAAGCATATTTTTAAGCAACGAAAACGATAAGACGATTTTGTAAAGAAATTTGCTAAAATTTGCAGTAAAATGACCGCACTTTTAACTTAATTACGGAAACTATGTCAATTTCTAAACAAAAATTAATTGTTTATGCGCAATTGATGCGTTTTGACAAACCAATCGGCACATTACTCCTCCTTTGGCCAACACTTTGGGCACTCTTCCTATCGGTAAAGGGAATGCCTGATTGGTCTATTTTAGCCATTTTTATTTTGGGAGTAATTTTTATGCGAGCAGCAGGTTGCGTAATTAATGATTATGCTGATCGCCATATTGATGGCAAAGTAAAACGAACCTCTCAGCGCCCTCTAGCAACGGGAGCAGCAACGCCACAAGAGGCAAAATTCTTATTTATCGTCCTGATTTTCTGTGCTTTCATCTTGGTTTTATTTCTCAACTATTACGCGATCGCACTCTCTTTTATTGCGGTCTTATTAGCCTTTATTTACCCATTTATGAAACGCTACACCCACTTGCCACAACTGTTTTTAGGCATGGCATTTGGTTGGTCAATTCCAATGGCATATGGCGCTTCCATTGAGGCATTACCGCTTGAATGTTGGCTCTTATTTTTAGCTAATTTAGCGTGGACTGTGGCTTACGATACTCAATATGCAATGGTCGATCGCGATGATGATTTACGCATTGGCGTGAAATCCACCGCCATTTTATTTGCCCAATATGACAATAAAATCATCTCGTTGTTACAAGTGACTACGCTATGTTTCTTAGCCTTAATCGGCTATCTCTCACAACTGCACACGAGTTATTTCATTGTGTTATTTATCGCTACTTTGTTTTTTGTTTATCAATGCAGACTCATCAAACACCGTAAACGTGAAGACTGCTTCAAAGCCTTTTTAAACAACAACTATTTTGGCGCAATGGTGTTTATTGCGTTTTTGTGCGGGATATTTTTCTAATCTAAAAAGCCGTTTAGTACAATTAAACGGCTTTTCTCATTCATCTCCCTTGATCTTTCCCCTTTCATCGCCATATAGTGCGGTATGATTATTGCAATAACAAAGGATACAAAATGACAACGATTGTAAGTGTTCGTCGTAACGGACAAGTGGTCGTCGGTGGTGACGGTCAAGTTTCATTAGGCAACACCGTGATGAAAGGTAATGCACGTAAAGTTCGCCGTTTATACAATGGCAAAGTGTTAGCCGGCTTTGCGGGCGGTACAGCTGATGCGTTTACTTTATTTGAATTATTTGAGCGTAAACTTGAGATGCATCAAGGTCATTTATTAAAAAGTGCGGTGGAATTAGCAAAAGATTGGCGTACAGACCGTGCTTTACGCAAATTAGAAGCGATGTTAATCGTCGCTGATGAAAAAGAAAGTTTAATTATTACAGGGATTGGTGATGTGGTGCAGCCTGAAGCGGATCAGATTTTGGCGATTGGTTCAGGTGGCAACTTTGCGTTATCTGCAGCACGTGCATTAGTGGAAAATACGGAGTTATCTGCACGTGAAATCGTCGAAAAATCGTTAAAAATCGCGGGCGATATCTGCGTTTATACCAACACCAATTTTACTATTGAAGAATTACCTAATAACTAATTAGGTCATAGGAGCAAAAATGTCTGAAATGACCCCTAGAGAGATTGTCTCTGAATTGGATCAACATATTATTGGCCAAGCAGATGCGAAAAGAGCGGTGGCGATTGCGTTAAGAAATCGTTGGAGAAGAATGCAATTACAAGAGCCACTTCGCCACGAAGTCACGCCGAAAAATATTTTGATGATCGGTCCAACGGGTGTGGGTAAAACTGAAATTGCGCGCCGTTTAGCCAAACTCGCAAATGCCCCTTTTATTAAAGTCGAAGCGACAAAATTCACTGAAGTGGGTTACGTGGGCAAAGAAGTGGATTCAATTATTCGTGATTTGACTGACAGTGCGATGAAGCTAGTTCGTCAAACTGAAATCGAAAAAAATCGCTTCAGAGCAGAAGAAGCCGCTGAAGATCGTATTTTAGATGCGTTGCTTCCACCACCGAAAAATCAATGGGGACAAGTTGAAGCTTCTGATAACAATAGTAGTACACGCCAAGTGTTCCGTAAAAAATTGCGTGAAGGTCAATTAGACGATAAAGAAATCGAAATTGATGTCGCAAGTGTGTCGATGGGTGTTGAAATTATGGCACCGCCAGGTATGGAGGAAATGACGAACCAATTACAGTCAATGTTCCAAAATCTTTCTACTGGGCAAACCAAAAAACGCAAAATGAAAATCAAAGATGCGTTAAAAACCTTGATTGATGATGAAGCTGCGAAACTGATCAACCCAGAAGAACTCAAACAAAAAGCCATTGATGCAGTTGAGCAAAACGGGATTGTGTTCATCGATGAAATCGACAAAATCTGTAAAAAAGGTGAATACAGCGGCGCTGATGTATCACGTGAAGGTGTACAACGTGATTTGCTTCCATTAGTGGAAGGTACAACAGTGAGCACTAAACACGGTATGGTTAAAACCGATCATATTCTGTTTATTGCATCGGGTGCGTTCCAAGTGGCACGTCCTTCAGATTTAATCCCTGAATTGCAAGGTCGCTTACCGATCCGTGTGGAATTATCAGCATTAAGTGCGGTGGATTTTGAGCGAATTTTAACAGAGCCAAACGCTTCATTAACCGAGCAATACAAAGCGTTAATGGCAACCGAAGGTGTGAATATTGAGTTTACCGAAGGTTCAATTAAGAAAATTGCGGAAGCGGCATTCAGAGTCAACGAAAAAACCGAGAATATCGGTGCGCGTCGTTTACACACTGTAATGGAGCGTTTAATGGATAAAATTTCCTTTAATGCAAGCGAAATGAACGGACAAGTTGTTACAATCGATGATGCTTATGTGATTGACGCATTAGGTGATGTTGTAGAAAACGAAGATCTCAGCCGCTTTATTTTATAATTTTCTAAAAAATAACCGCACTTTGCTTTCAACATCAAAGTGCGGTTTATTTTTTGATAATTTTTTACTAAAAGAAGATTATTTACGCAACTTCACTAATTCGACCGCGTGTTCTGTCCCTTTCGTTAAGATTAAATTTGCACGTTCTCTGGTCGGCAAAATATTTTCTCGCAAGTTTAAGCCGTTAATTTCGTCCCAAATACGGCTCGCCGTGCTCACAGCCTCTTCTTCTGACAAACTTGCATAGTGTTTAAAATAAGAATTTGGATCACTAAATGCACTTTGACGGAATTTTAAGAAACGGCTTATATACCATTTTTTCAATAGATTTTCGTCCGCATCCACATAAATAGAGAAGTCCACGAAGTCAGACACGAAGGTTTGCGTTGAGCGATCGCCTGTTTGTAGCACGTTCAACCCTTCTAAAATCAAAATATCAGGCTGATCCACCACGTCAAATTGATCTGGCACGATGTCATAAATCAAATGTGAATACACAGGCGCTTTCACATTTGGTTTGCCCGACTTAATATCCGCTAAAAAACGCACTAAACGTGACGTGTCATAAGACACGGGGAAGCCTTTTTTGTGCAACAAATTCTCTTTTTGCAACTTTTCTAAGGGATACAAAAAGCCGTCCGTCGTAATCAAATCCACTTTTCGCACTTCAGGCCATTGCGATAATAAAGATTGCAAAATACGCGCAGAAGTACTTTTTCCTACTGCAACACTGCCCGCAATACTAATAATGTAAGGCACTTTGTCTGGATTTACACCCAAAAAACGGTTCATCACCTGTTGACGTTGAATACGTTCTTCAATGTAATAGTTGATTAAACGAACCAATGGCAAATAAATCGTGCGAACTTCATCTAAAGAAAGCTCTTCATTGATTCCTAACAAAGGTTTTAAATCTTGTTCGGTTAACGTTAAAGGAACAGACTTACGTAATTCTGCCCACTGTTCGCGATTAAATGATAAAAAAGGAGTCAATTGCTTTGATAAAAAATTTGTGTCTAATGTTTCCACAATCCGTTCAACTTATTTTATATAGCGGTAAATTGGATATAAAATATACCTTATAAATACACAAAATCGCATAAAATTTTTACAAATCGAGCAAATTTATCCTAAAAAAAGCTGTTTTTGACTGATAATTAGGCGAACAATTAAAAAAATCATTTTTTTTCAAAAAAACACTTGTCAGCGATAAAAATTTCCCTATAATACGCCTCACTTGCTTATGAGATGCCGACTTAGCTCAGTAGGTAGAGCAACTGACTTGTAATCAGTAGGTCACCAGTTCGATTCCGGTAGTCGGCACCATTCTTCTCTGCAAGTGTTCATTTAACGCGGAGGGATTCCCGAGCGGCCAAAGGGAGCAGACTGTAAATCTGCCGGCTCAGCCTTCGAAGGTTCGAATCCTTCTCCCTCCACCATTTTTTAAATGAATCGCATTCTGATGGGTCAGATGAATTTAGGACTGCGGGCATCGTATAATGGCTATTACCTCAGCCTTCCAAGCTGATGATGCGGGTTCGATTCCCGCTGCCCGCTCCAAGCGCTGATATAGCTCAGTTGGTAGAGCGCACCCTTGGTAAGGGTGAGGTCGGCGGTTCAAATCCGCCTATCAGCACCAGTCTTAAACTTCCTTTCTGTCCTTTAACTAATAGCAAATTTTAAATTTTGGTTAATGTGGTATATTGAACCATCCATAACCGTGTTTGTTTAGAGGGACTCTCAATGTCTAAAGAAAAATTTGAACGTACAAAACCGCACGTAAACGTGGGTACAATCGGCCACGTTGACCATGGTAAAACAACTTTAACAGCAGCAATCACTACAGTATTATCAAAACACTTTGGTGGTGCAGCACGTGCATTCGACCAAATCGATAACGCGCCAGAAGAAAAAGCGCGTGGTATCACCATCAACACATCACACGTTGAGTACGATACAGAAACTCGTCACTACGCACACGTTGACTGTCCAGGACACGCGGACTATGTGAAAAACATGATCACAGGTGCTGCACAGATGGACGGCGCGATTCTTGTTGTAGCGGCAACAGACGGTCCTATGCCACAAACTCGTGAGCATATCCTTTTAGGTCGTCAAGTCGGTGTACCTTACATCATCGTGTTCTTAAACAAATGTGACATGGTAGATGATGAAGAGTTATTAGAATTAGTAGAAATGGAAGTACGTGAACTTCTTTCTCAATATGATTTCCCAGGTGATGATACACCAATCGTACGTGGTTCAGCGTTACAAGCGTTAAACGGCGTGCCAGAGTGGGAAGCGAAAATTCTTGAGTTAGCGGGTCACTTAGATAGCTATATTCCAGAGCCTGAGCGTGCAATTGACCAACCTTTCCTTCTTCCAATTGAAGACGTGTTCTCAATTTCAGGTCGTGGTACAGTGGTAACAGGTCGTGTTGAGCGTGGTATCATCCGTACAGGTGAAGAGGTTGAGATTGTAGGTATTAAAGAAACGACTAAAACAACCGTAACGGGTGTTGAGATGTTCCGTAAATTATTAGATGAAGGTCGTGCAGGTGAGAACGTTGGTGCGTTATTACGTGGTACAAAACGTGAAGATATCGAACGTGGTCAAGTATTAGCGAAACCAGGTTCAATTACACCACACACAGACTTTGAATCAGAAGTTTACGTCTTATCAAAAGAAGAGGGTGGTCGTCATACTCCATTCTTCAAAGGTTACCGTCCACAGTTCTACTTCCGTACAACTGACGTGACAGGTACAATCGAATTACCAGAAGGCGTAGAGATGGTAATGCCTGGTGATAACATCAAGATGACTGTAAGCTTGATTCACCCAATCGCGATGGACCAAGGTTTACGCTTTGCGATTCGTGAGGGTGGTCGTACAGTAGGTGCGGGTGTTGTTGCTAAAATTATCAAATAATTTAGCTTAACATGCTGAAAAAAGGCGTATCTAAAAGATACGCCTTTTTGTTTTTCAACAGACATCAACAGAGAAGCCTAAGTCAATGAAAAATAATATGCCTCACCGTAGAAACAGAGAGCGCCACGATCGTTTAACAGATCATACCCATACGTTTTTCATTTTTGTTAAGGACTATTTACTGAGTTAGGCAAACGTTGATCTAATAACCACATAATCGCTTCAGGGCTGTTAAACACTCCGTCCCATGTGTTATGTGGATTACTATTTACAATGCCATTATCCCCTGCTTGTTGTACACTAAATTCAGTATATTTTACTTTCATTGATTTCACGTCATCTTTCAAAAGACGATAATTAATACGTGAACCTGCAACAGGTGATACTTTATCTTCAATACTGTGGAAGAACCACATTGGTGCATTTTTTAACATCGCTAAACTTTCCGCCGTTCCTTGACCATCAATCCATTCTAACGTATTCGCCTCTCGCCCACTCATTAACAACGCCCCTGCAAAAAAGTGCGCTCGTTTTTGCAATAAATATAATCCACCTTCTGCCCCACGAGATAAACCAATAATATAAATACGTTGTTTATCAATCGCAGGGTGATTTGCTATTGCCTCATCAAGCATCTTAAAGACAAGTTGATGGCGATGATGGGTTTGCCAATGGATACCTTGCTTATCCGCAGGATCGAAGACTGTTGCATATTGTGGCGCTAAGACAAAACTCTCTTCGTACGGTAACGTAGCGATTGCGCCTTTGCTCGATAACAAGTGAGCCAAGTTATCCTGCCCCACTTGTCCTGAACCATGCAAAAAGAGAACTAATGGATAGGTTTTCCCTTTTTCTACTTTGGGTTTGTAAAAGCGATACAATAACCCTTCATCTGTAGTATTAAGCGTAACACGATGAGCAGAGAAATCATCAATATAACGTGTTTTAATATATGGTTTCATCGCGTGTTGTGTGATTTCACTTGCTTGCAGCGTTTTGCCATTGGTTAATTTTAATAACCCTGTTTGTTTGATCCTATACACAAGCTTATCTTCATAAAATTCTGGCACTCGGTTAGCTTGTACTTTCTCTATCTCAACTAACTGACCAGCTTTATCTTTTGCCTTAAATGTCATAGGTTGATTATTTTCTACTCTTAATGAATAAAAATCAGCATTCTTATCACGCTCATCTAATTCAAGAATAACAAAGCGCCCTGGTTTTGCTTGATGAGCAGTGGTAGGCTTATCATTCACATAGGCTCTTAATAGCGTACGTGCTTGAGGATCAGCTTGCTCAAGTGTGGTCTGAATTTGGTAGATTTGACGCAAATCGGTGCCTGAAAATACGTTATCTTCGTACTCCAATGCAATACCAGTCACTTTAGCTCCCTTTTCTGTCACTTCGGCAAGTAATGTCGCATTGATAGACTGGGGAAGTTGAGGAACATCAGGAATCTGCGCAGAAGCAGTGCCAAATGATGCTACTGTCACACAAGATAATATAAACATTTTTCTTAACATAACATCTCTCCACAAAAGAATAGCAACACATCAAGGAAAATGTTGCTATTCACTAAGTCAGTTAACTACAGTTTTTTGCTTTGTACATTTACATAAATAAGAATCATCGCTAACACACCGAGTGGTAAGAATAGGTCTGTAATTGATCCATCACTTCCCCAAATTAAGTTAGCCAAAATCACGGTACTTCCCCCGATTGCCCAAGCAATTGTCGTCGGTACAGACCAAACAATCATCTGTTTCTTCACATCATTGATGCCCATCATTCTGTTCACTACCCAGAATAAACTGTCATTGAAATAACCAAAGAATAACGAACCCATTGTGGCAGCCTGAGCAGCGAGCAGCATATTGACGCCTGGAATCTGCTCTAAAATCGGTGCCGAGATTGAGGCTGCAGTAATCATCGCAACAGTACCAGAACCCTGGATAAAGCGAACTAGAGTAGACACAATAAATGGAATTAAAATAGGTGAAATTGGTAGTGCCGCAACTTGTTCGGCGAGCTCTTTACCCGCACCACTATCACGTAATACTGCACCTAACGCACCACCTGCACCTGTTACTAATAAAATAATCCCTGCCGTTTTTACCCCTTCTTCTAAGTGTAATGCGGTGGTTGTTTTATCAGCTTTTGGCAATAAAGTATAAACAGCTACTAGCACACTAATTGCTAAGGCTATCATTGGATGACCAATGAAGTTGAAGAATTGGTATAGTGTATTCTCTGCTAAGGCTGGATTACTTTTTGCCATTAATCCCAAAATAGCTTTAATAAAAATTAAGCCAATTGGTAACAGAATAGGCAATAAAGATAACCCTAAGCTTGGTAACGCTTTTTTCTCACGGCTTTCAATGTAATCATCATATTTCTGCTTTAATTCTTCCTGAGTAAATACCTCTTGGTTAAATGTTGGATATTTTTTATCTAACCATTTTGCATACAACACAATTCCCACTACAGGAAGCACCGCCATCGCCATACCGACTAACAACATCGCGCCGATATCAACACTAAATAAGCCTGCCACACCTAACGGACCAGGTGTTGGCGGTACCGTATGGTGAGTAACAACTAATCCCCCTGCCAAAGCGACACCTAAAGTTAATAGTGAGCGTTTACCGTTTTTTGCTAAGGCTTTCGCAACAGGATAGAGAATCACAAATGCAGAATCAACGAAAATAGGAATACTGACAATATAACCTGTAATAGCCAATGCCCATTCTTCTTTTTTCTTACCTAAAAACTTAATAAAACTGTACGCCATTTTTTCTGCGGCACCCGATACTTCAAGGATACTTCCCATCATGACACCCAGACCAATAACAATCCCAATGCCACCTAATGTGCCACCAAAACCTTTTGTGATCGCACCTAATGTATTATCTACACTCATGCCCCCCACTAAACCAGCAATTGCTGCCGCAATGAGCATCGCAATAAACGCATGTACACGCGTTCTTAACACTAAAAACACCAACACAAATACGGCGATTAATAAACCGATAATTGGAGTAGGTAATCCAAACATAACGCCTCCCGTTACATATCACATTGAATGAATTGTTGAATCACATCAGCAAAATTTTGATCGGCGGTAAAACCTAAACCAAACGCTTGTGAACAATTAATCGTAGCAGGCCAACTCGCTACGATATGATTAATACCTTCATCAAATTCAAATTTCACATACTGCAGAATCTGTTCTCCTTTCACTTTCACGAGATCAGCAAGCATTTGTTCAACGCTAACCGTAAAACCAGGTAAGTTAATCACATGCCAATCACGTGCAGGTAAGGTTGGAAGTTGAAGTGCATGAATGAAGTTATTAACGACAGTATTTGGGCTAGAAAGCCACAAATTCAGTTTTTCTGAGACTGGGCAAATTGCTTCAGTTTGATGTAGTGGCTCACGAATAATACTACTAACAAAAGACGATGCGGCTTTATTAGGCTTGCCTGGACGAATACAGATAGTTGGTAACCGTAATACTATCCCATCCACAAATCCCTTACGGCTATAGTCATTGATTAATAGTTCACACATCGCTTTTTGGGCACCATATGTAGATTGTGGTGTCACCGCTGTGTCATCTTGAATCACATCTGGTAACTGCCCACCATATACCGCTAGGGAGCTGCTGAAAATAAAACGAATACTCGGGTTCTGATGACGACAAACCTCTAACAAATGGCGTGTAGCAAGAAAATTGATTTCATAGCCTAAATCAGGATCTTGTTCAGCATGACTACTCACAATCGCTGCTAAGTGGAAAATGGCATCTGTTTGACGATCAATGATTTTTTCTAACCCTACTGGCTGACGAAGATCCATTTCATAACAACGTACTCTTGGATCATGATTAGGTGCTTGTGGCTTCACTACATCAATTAAAATCAGTTCTTTAATCATGAGCTGAGGGTTGGATAACAACGTTTTTGCTAAACGTTGTCCAAGAAAACCTTGTCCCCCTGTAATGACGATTTTCATCGTGTTCTCCTCTATTTTAACCGCACTTTTGCATAATTTTTGTGCAAATTACTGTTTTTGATATAGAAAATGCCCTACCCATCAGCAGCAGGGTATTTTCTATCTATTTATACAACGTGATAGCTCACTCAACGTTAAGCTAGAAAACGACCTATTACTTGTCCTCCTACTAACACCCAGGTCATTAACAGAGAGGTGAAAAATACACCTAAATAAATGTAACCCGTTTTTAAATAGCACCAATGATTAATCAAGGTAAACACAATGAATTGAGGAATGATGACCGCTAACATCATCATCCAACGTCCACCGAATTGTGGTAAACCTAAGAGATCAAAACCTGGGCCAATTTGCATAAAGCCAGGCACAAAATGGAACAGCCACAGGATTACTAAACCAGCTGTAGCGAAAATGATCGTTTTAATGCTCCACATAACGAAAGTAGAGAAAAAAGACGAAGACAATTTTTGTTTCATTTGGACAGAGACAATCAGCCCATTAAAGATGAAGAAAAAGGCTAAAATAGGTAACCAATAAACAAAGAACAAATTAAAGCGTTCTGCTGTTAATGGTTTTAATAATGGCCATAAGAAACGTAATTCTACGTTCAAATATTGATAAATGAGGGTAGTTAATAAGTACAAACCTAATACCAATATCACACTTAACAATAAGTGGCGAGCAATCACTTGTCTGGTTGTGAGAACGGAAGAATTACTCGTCACGCCAAATTCTGCAAGCGAAATAGGTACCGTTCTTTTCCATAAACTAAACAGCATTAGCCCAACAAGACCACTCACGACTAACCACAAGACAATCCCGTTCCCCATTTCTAGTGGCATAAAACTCACTTTTGATGCGATAGGTTCATTTGCACCTCCCCATTGAGTAAACAATGGATAAAGCAATATCGTCAAGACAATGTTCACTACTGCAAATACCCACCATTGTTTATCTGAAACTGCTGTTTTTTCTGTCACTGCTTGACGTGCAACAGCAAAATATGTGGTATTTAGTAAGCCACTTGCAAAAAAGAGCGCGGCAATCAATGCGGAACCTAACGCAAATAAACCAGAAAATTCTTTATACCAGTAAGTTTGCATGTCTGGATCAATCCAGTCAGCGCCCTTTTCACCGTCTTGCAATGCTTGATTAAACCATAAAATTGCTTCTTTATTACTGTCTGCCGCAATCATCACACCAAGGTGTGTCCCATCAACCATTGCCGCACGACGCGCTGAACCATTGTTAAAATCACCATAGGTATGGTCCCATTTTAGCGTTTCTTGTTCCCCCAATCCGAACGCAGCCAAACGTTTAGGATGAGTGACCAGATCTTTAACAGGGAATGTTCTTTCACGATAACCACCGATTTCTTCATAGCGTCCTTGTGTTAATAGGTAATTATGTAGTGTCATATCACCACCATTACTACTGAGTCCATTCACGGCCTTATGATCGGGATTCATTTTTGCCACGCGAATGGCATTCAACGCACCTGTTGAGTGACCAAATACACCGAGGCGGGTTTTATCAACGAAAGGTAAGGATTTTAAATAGTGATAACCATTATTTGCACCACTCATATTTTTATTTGAAGCGGGCAATTTAGTTGAATAACCATGACCAAAGTGGTCAATTGCTAACACAACGAATCCACGCTTTGCCAGTTCCAACGCACCGAATGTGCTGGTGGCTTCTTTATCGCTTTGGTAACCATGTAACGCTAACAGACCCGCTTTTGGCGTCTCTGCTGTCGCAGACACTGGGCGATATAACTTCGCGACCATAGGTTGCATTTCTTCCGTCATAAAACTGACTGAGCTCACTTCAATACGACCAAAATCACGATCAATGGATGACGCTAAGTATGCCGCCAAGAAAGTGAATAACAGAAATACACTTCCCCAGACATAATGTTTTGTTACGTTCATATTAAACTTCCTCTGCGAGTACAGTGACTTGTGCACTATCAATACCTCTGACCAATAAAGGCATCGCCAATACGCGTTGCAAGCCTTTTTTATTCACTTGAGACAACTTCATATCTTCAATAATGCAAATAAAATTTGCCTTATACATCCCAAGCATCACTTGATGAGCTTCAACGCCATGTTCAGCATTTGCAGGCGAGGCAAGCGAAATAAAGTCAAAACCAATTGCTTTTAAATGACTCGCCTGATCAATTAAATATTTTGCCGCTTGAATGCTGACTGCTCCCCCCTCTGCAGCGTACTGTTGTGGATGCGTTGATCTAAGCTGTTCCAGTCCTGTACGGATGAGTAAGCAATCAGCCTGTTGGATTTCAGTTAAATGAGGTGCCAGATCCTCTGGCTCAATTAATGAGCCAGGCAGCTTCGGAACATCAATCAATAGCGGCTTTTCATAAATAAATTGAGTTAAAGGCAATTCGGTAATGGACAGCCCATTGGGATTAAAATGCTTAGGCGCATCAAAGTGTGTACCAAAGTGGTTAAATAAATGTACCATTGCGCTGTTATAGGCATCGCCTTGCGCAATACTTGTGCAAATATCATAAGTCAGTGTTGGTTCACCTGGAAACCCTGGATCCTTTACATCTAATGGGTGAGACAATAATTGATAACGCATATTTTCCCCCTATCTTATTGATCTCGATAAGGTTTAAACCAATCTAAACCCGCTACGGTTTCAATTCTCGGTTTATATTCACACCCCACAAAGCCTTGATAACCAATTTGATCCAATTTATCAAAAAGATATGGATAGTTAATTTCCCCTTCATCAGGTTCATGACGATCTGGGACTGAAGCAATTTGAATATGTGCAATCTTGTCTTTTAGTTGATCCGTTAAGCGTGATAAATTGCCATCCACATTTTGTGCATGAAAGTAATCAAGCTGAATGAATACATTCTCTCTGTCTACTAACTCCACGATTTCTAAGGTATCAAACTGGCTTTTTAACAAGTAGTTTGGTTTGACTTGTGGACTCAAAGCTTCTAATAAAATATTGATCCCATGTGGCTTAAATTTTTCTGCGGCATAACGAATATTCTTAACGAAGGTGTGTTTATAACGTTCCCGATCTTCTCCTTCGGGTACAACAGCTGCCATAATATGCACACTTGGGCATCCTAGTGCCAACGCATACTCTAAGGCTAAATCAATATCTCGGTGGCTATCTGCCTCGCGATTTGGAATGGCCGATACGCCCCATTCCCCTTCATCAACATTGCCTGCTGCCGTGTTAAATAACACCTGTTTGAGTCCATATTGATCTAACTTTTCTTTTAGTACCGTTGCGGGATAGTCATAAGGCCACAAGTATTCAACATATTTGAATCCTGCTTTAGCCGCTGCTTCAAAACGGTCTAAAAAAGGTACTTCAGTAAACATCATGGTTAAATTTGCTGCAAATTTTGGCATCTTACTTTCCTCTATTTTCGAGATCCGCTACTTCACTCTCGGTGAGATAACGAATGTTTTGTCCTTGTAAAAGAAAATACAACTTCGCTGTTTCTTCTAGCTCTTCAGTGTTATCAACGGCATCCACTAAATCACTGCCTGTCACCACCACACCGTGATTTGCCAACAAAAATGCTTTACCAGATAAGGCGCGTTCACTTAATTCACGCGCAATATGACTATCACCTGGCCGATAATAAGGAATAACAGGCAGTTTCCCCACGCGCATGACGTAGTAAGGCGTAAACGCTTGGATCGCATTATCTGGGTCCAGTCCTTTAAGGCAGGATAATGCTGTTAAATAGGTAGAGTGCAAATGGACAATTGCATGGCAGTCAGGATTCTTTTTATACATAGCAAGATGGAAAACGGATTCTTTCGAGGGTTTTTTACCTGATAACAGCTTTCCTGCCATATCAATCACTGATAAACTGTCCGCTTCTAAACGCCCTAACGATGAGCCCGTAGGGGTGACTAAAATACGTTTATCGTCAAGACGAACAGATAAATTTCCTGCGCCTCCAACAGTGTAACCACGTTCGAATAACGAACGTGCTAAGTTCACCATTTCAATTTTTTGTTCAAGCTCTGTCATACAAACATTCCTTGTGCAAAGGCAAAGAAATCTTCTGTACCAAAATTACCTGACTTCAATGCCAAGAAAATCTCCTCATCAAGTGCTTTTAACCAAGGTACTCCTGGTGCAATTTGCTTACCAATATGGAACCCCGTAAAGCCTAATTGCTGCACCACAATACTCGAGGTTTCTCCACCTGCTGTAATAAAGTTCACGACTCCCGCCTCTTTCAGCTTACGGGCTAATTGTGCAAACGTATTTTCAATCGCTTGACTGGCTTGCTCTGCACCAAATTCAGCTTGAATTTGTTTCAATTTAGTCGGTGAAACGGTCGCATAGACCATCGGTGCCAAATCATGATGTAAATTCGCGATGACCCAACGCGCCAACTCATCCGCGTACTGTGGATTAGTCAAACTTTGTGCAACATCCAAATAAAAGTGCGGTGCTTTTTCTGCATAATTTGCCACTTGCTTATTGGTCATCACAGAACATGAACCTGATAACACGACCGTTTTTGCACGGGTCGGCAATAAGGCATTTTCCCCTTTTTTGCCTCCACTCAAGCGCGCCGCCATATATGCGGCTAACCCTGATCCCCCTGTCACAAGTTTGAAGTCTGCAATTGCTTCAGCCAAAATCGCTAATTGATGATTATCCACCGAGTCCACAACGGCATAACGAAAACCTTGCTGCTTTAATTCCGCAAAGCGTGTTTTCACATATTCCGCCCCTTTTATCAAATCTGAATAACAAACTAAGCCTGTCTTACCACGTGCTTGCTTATCCATTAAACGAACCAAATTCGCATCCGTCATAGGTGTAATTGGATGGTTCTGCATCCCTGACTCATTCAATAGCACTTGACCAACAAACAAGTAGCCATTGAAAATCGTACGACCATTGACAGGCAAAGCAGGACAAATAATCGTGAAATCATCTTGCAATACCTCTAACAACGCATCTGTCACAGGACCAATATTGCCTTTCTCCGTACTGTCAAAGGTCGAACAGTATTTAAAATAAAATTGCTCACAGCCACTTTTTTGCAACCAATCTAATGCATGTAAAGACTGCTCAATTGCCTCTTCCGCTGGGTTAGAGCGAGACTTTAAGCTGATAACAATGGCATCTACATCATGCTGTAAAGCGGTATGCGGTACCCCATTCATCTGAATGGTTTTTAGTCCATTCTCCACTAAGAAACTCGCAATATCGCTCGCTCCCGTAAAATCATCTGCAATCACACCTAACATTACGCTTCTCCTTTTTTACTTGGCAAATCAATCCCACTAAAAATCTTGATCACCGCACTGTCATCTTCTTTGCCATAGCCAGCATTACTGGCTGCGGTAAACATATTGAAAGCCGTGCTGGCAAGTGGTAGAGGAAATTTAAGCGATTTGGCTGTGTCTGTGACTAACCCTAAATCTTTAACAAAAATATCGACCATGGATAACGGCGTATAATCACCTTCTACAACGTGTTTCATACGATTTTCAAACATCCATGAATTACCTGCTGCATGTGTCACGACGTCATACATTAAATCGAGAGGAATCCCTGCTCGAGCCGCCAGTGCCATCGCCTCGGCACCCGCTGCGATATGCACGCCCGCTAACAATTGATGCACAATTTTGACTGTGGCACCTAAACCAATTTCTTCACCAATGTTATACACTTTACCTGCAACAGCATTGAGTACAGGCTGTAGCTTAGTAAATGCTTGTTGAGGCCCTGCCGCCATGACGGTCATTTGACCTGCTGCTGCTTTTGCTGCACCGCCAGACACAGGTGCATCTAACATGAGTAACCCCAATGATGTTAATTTTTGTGAAATTTGTTGAGCATCTTGTGCAGAAATGGTAGAAGAAACCATCACGACTGTACCAGGTCGTAGATGTGCCGCCAGTCCGTTTTCACCGAATAAAACAGCTTTGACTTGTTGAGCATTCACAACCAATAGCACGACTGCATCTAACGCTTGAGCAAATTCAACCGCACTTTTCGCGACCCCTGTGGCTCCCTCGGCTTTAAGCTTGTCTAGTACTGTCGGATTAAGATCAGCACCATATGTCTTCAATCCCGCACGAATACAAGATTGTGCCGCGCCCATACCCATTGCTCCTAACCCAATTACCGCGACTGAAAAAGGTTGACTCATAAATTCCTCCACTTATTTTTTGAACGGATAGTCTGTTATGTTTTATATTGCCTACTTTTAACAAATAAATCTGCGATCCAGATCTCAAAAATTAACAATTAAATGTTAATTTTTGTTAAAAACATCTAGATATCCATTTAGCGCGTGAAATTTTTATACAAAATAGTGAAATCAGCGTATAATTTGACGAGTACTTAGAGGAATGGATGTAAAATAATGTTAATCCCTGCCGAACGTCAGAAAAAAATTCTTAACTTAATTCATCAACAAGGCATCATGCGAATTACACATTTAGTCGACATTATGGGCGTTTCCCATATGACTATTCGCCGTGATATTCAAAAACTAGAAGAAAAAGGAAAAGTGGTTTCCGTATCAGGTGGTGTACAACTCTTAGAGCGTTTGCTCTCTGAACCCACTCGTGACGACAAGTCATTACTTTTCCACCAGCAAAAAGCCGCTATTGGTCTCGCCGCCGCAGACCGTATTCCTGCTAACGCGACGATCTACTTAGATGCAGGAACTACAACGTTAGAAATTGCAAAACAAATAGCAGAACGAGACGATCTGTTAATTATTACCAATGATTTCGGAATTGTTGATTTTCTTATCGCAAATGGTCGCTGTGATCTGATTCATACAGGGGGTCGCGTCTGTAAAGAAAACCGCTCTTCTATCGGCGAACTTTCTGCACAGTTCTTACGTAATATTTCTATTGATATGGCATTTATCTCAACATCGTCTTGGAATTTACAGGGTTTAACTACACCAGATGAAAATAAATTACCTGTAAAACGCGCCATTATCCAAGCTAGCCAACGTAATGTTTTGGTCACTGACTCGTCAAAATATGGCAAAGTCGCCACATTCTTGCTGTATCCATTAGACGTGTTTGATCAAATTATTTGTGATAAATCATTGTTAATTAATGCACAAGAAAAAATCGCAGAAATGGACATTGAGTTATTACTTGTCTAAAAAAGCGTGGTCAGCCTACTAACAAACTGACCACACTGCTCAAGCGTCTTATATACTCTCTTATTTCTTCGGTAATGCCGCTAAAAGTTGGGTTAATAGCGCCCAATAGGTTTGCACCGCAGGAATATGGACTTTTTCATCAGGAGAATGCGCGTTACGAATCGTTGGTCCAATCGACACCATATCGATGTTTGGATAAATTTTCTTCAATAATCCACACTCTAGTCCCGCATGAATCACTTTCACTACAGGTTGATAGCCCAGCACATCGGCATACACTTTTTCCGTTAACTTCACAATAGGAGAATCATTGTGTGGCTCCCAACCTGGATAATAGCCACTCAGTTCAACTTCAGCTCCCACTAACGATACTAATGATTTGAGTAAACTGCCAATATAACGATTGCCACTGTGGATCAAGGAGCGAATCAAAATCGTCCCTTTGATATGCGTTTCTTCAGTACGTAACACACCGATGCTTAATGAGCTTTCAACCACATTGTCCAGTACATCACTCTGACGAATCACCCCATTTGGTAACACGTTAAATAAATGAATCGCTTTATGTGTTGTGGCTTGTGAGAACACCGTATCAGCTTTTTCAACTGGCTGTAAAGTAAAAATCAAGTTTGGTTCAACATGAGCCAACTCATATTTGAGTAACATTTCAAAATCCTGTACCGCACTTTTCAGAGTAGCTAACCCTTCGTTAAATGCTAAAGTTGCAAAAGCTTCTCGTGGTATTGCATTGCGCACCGATCCACCACGAATTTCACTTAATGCAAACTGAAATTGTGGTTCATCTTGCGTCAATTTCGCTAAAAAACGAGCAAGGACTTTAATTGCATTTGCCCGTCCAGTATGAATATCACCACCTGAATGACCGCCTGACAAGCCTTTTAAGACGAGTTGGTAACTGTACTCAAATGTATTTAATTTACGCTCAATTTCCAGTGAAACATTGGCATTCTCTCCGCCCGCACAGCCAATATAAATTTCACCATTTTCTTCAGTATCCGTATTGATCATCACTTCACTTTGTAACCAATTTGGACGTAAACCAACCGCACCTTCCATGCCAGCTTCTTCGGTCATGGTTAGCAATACTTCAAGCGGTGGATGAGCTAACTCATCGCTATCTAATACCGCGAGAGCCGATGCCATCCCGATACCATTGTCCGCCCCGAGTGTTGTCCCTTTTGCTTTTACCCATTCACCATCAATATAAGGTTGGATTGGATCTTTTGCGAAATCGTGAACCGTGCCTTCATTTGCTTGTGGCACCATATCTAAGTGGGCCTGTAATGCAACGGGTACATGATCTTCCATCCCTGTCGTAGCAGGTTTACGAATCAGGATATTACCGACTTCATCACGTTCTGCATAAAACCCCTTTCCTTTTGCCCAAAGCACAATAAATTGTGCAAGTTGTTCTTCTTTATAAGATGGGTGTGGAATGGCACAAATTTGGGCAAACCATTTCCATAATAATTTTGGTGTTAATGATTGAATTTCTGACATAATTCCTCCTATCGTAAAGCCAGTTCTGGTTATTTTATCTCTATAAACGTGAAAAAAATTGGCGAAATTATAGCATAAAAGCCTATTTCAGGTTATCCTAACGCAATTTTATTTTCTGGGCAAAATTGCCCCTTCATTTTAAAAAAGGTGTGTTTATGAGCGAAAAATATGTCGTGACGTGGGATATGTTCCAGATGCACGCACGCAAATTATCAGAGCGTTTACTCCCCGCTTCTCAATGGAAAGGGATTATCGCCGTCAGCCGTGGTGGTTTATTTCCTGCTGCTGTCTTAGCGCGTGAATTAGGTATTCGTCACGTTGAAACAGTGTGTATCGCCAGCTACCACGATCACGTTGAGCAAGGTGAATTAAAAGTATTACACCGTGCAGAAGGCGATGGCGAAGGCTTTATCGTGGTGGATGATTTAGTAGATACTGGCAACACTGCACGTGCAATTCGTGAAATGTATCCAAAAGCAAAATTCGTGACTGTTTTCGCAAAACCAGCAGGTGCGGCATTAGTGGATGATTATGTGATTGATATTCCACAAAATACGTGGATCGAGCAACCTTGGGATTTAGGTTTAACTTTCGTACCACCTTTGGCAAGAAAATAATCCAACGTTAACTTTTAAACATAAAAAATGCGAGTGAATACTCGCATTTTTGTTATCTGCTATTCAGATTATTGGTTAAATTTTGCTTTTAACACGTCAAGTAATTGATCTTTAGCGATCATTTCTTTTTCACCTGAACGACGATTTTTATATTCGATCTCGCCTTTCTCAAGGTTTTTCTCGCCGATCACGATCATATGTGGTACACCGATCAATTCCATATCCGCAAACATCACGCCTGGACGCTCTTTACGGTCATCAAAGATCACTTCCACGCCTTGCGCCGTTAAAGTCTGGTATAATTCTTCCGCGAATTGTTGCACGCTTTCTGATTTGTGCATATTCATTGGCACGATTGCCACTTTGAATGGTGCAATATTTTCTGGCCAAATAATACCACGCTCATCGTGATGCTGTTCGATTGCCGCCGCGATCACACGTGTGACACCTATACCATAACAACCCATAATCATTGTTTGCGGACGACCATCTTCACCTTGTACCGTGGCATTCATCGCTGCTGAATATTTTGTCCCTAATTGGAAAATATGACCGACTTCGATACCACGTTTGATTTGTAGCACACCTTTACCGTCAGGGCTTGGATCGCCTTCCACGACATTACGTAAATCTGCAATTTGTGGCACGGGTAAATCACGCTCCCAGTTAATCCCAAAATAATGTTTGCCATCTTGGTTTGCGCCTGCAGAGAAGTTATCCATATTCGCCACGGTACGATCCACAATCACTGGCATTGGTAAATGAATTGGGCCTAAAGAACCTGTCCCCGCACCAACTACCGCACGAATTTCTTCATCTGTTGCGAATTGTAATGGGCTAGCCACGATATCCACTTTTTCTGCTTTGATTTCGTTTAACTCGTGATCACCACGCACTAATAACGCCACTAATTTGTGACCGCTCTCTTCTGTTGCGTGAACCACTAAAGTTTTCACGGTTTTTTCAATTGGTTGATTAAATTGTTCAACTAATTCTGCAATCGTTTTTGCATTTGGGGTATCGACTAAACGTAATTCTTCTGTGGCTGCACCACGTTCGCCTAATGCAACAGCTTCTGCTAATTCAATGTTTGCTGCGAAATCTGATTCTGTTGAAAATACCACATCATCTTCACCGCTTTGTGCTAACACTTGGAACTCGTGTGATGCGCTACCACCGATTGAACCCGTATCCGCTTGCACCGCACGGAAATCTAAACCTAAGCGGTTGAAAATATTGGAATAAGTTTGATACATCACATCATAAGTGTGTTGTAAACATTCGTGTGAGGTATGGAAAGAGTATGCATCTTTCATCACAAATTCACGTGAACGCATTACACCGAAACGAGGGCGAACTTCATCACGGAATTTGGTTTGAATGTGATATAAATTTAATGGAAGTTGCTTATAAGAACTCAATTCACGACGCACTAAATCGGTAATCACTTCTTCGTTAGTTGGTCCAATCACGAAATCACGTTCACCACGATCTTTAAAACGTAGTAATTCTGGGCCATATTCTTCCCAACGGCCTGACTCTTGCCAAAGTTCTGCAGGTTGAGTCACCGCCATTTTCACTTCTAATGCACCACTTTTATCCATTTCTTCACGGATAATATTTTCTACTTTGTGCAACACACGCAACCCTGTCGGCAACCAAGTATAAAGCCCTGATGCTAGCGGACGAATCATCCCCGCACGCAACATTAATTGATGGCTAACAATACTCGCCTCCGCTGGCGTTTCTTTTAAGGTTGAGAATAAATATTGACTTGTACGCATTGATATACCTTTAACATGAGAATTATGCAGCCTATAACCAAAAAGAGAAGGACGTCGAGCGTCCTTACCATTTTTTTACTGCAATAGAAAACTAAAAAATTGCGGTTTAGTTTATCATTGACTATGTATTCAACAAAGTGTTATAGCAATTTTTATTATGAATAATGCTGAGCAAGCAACAGTTTATAGTGCTGATAAACTTGCTCATATTGCACCGCACTTTTTGAGTTTGGTTGAACAACCGATTGTGTATCAATCTGGACAAAGTTTTGGCATAATTCTGTTAACTCTCCCTCACCATTTGTCCACATAGCTTGAATAGCACTACCTAATGCTGCAGCCTCTTCCTCTTTCAAACAGACCACTTCGGTATTCATGATATCGGCTATCATTTGTCGCCATACTGCACTTTTTGCTCCACCACCAATTAAGCGGATTTGTGAAGTCGATAACCCTGCCTGACGAAATAAATCTAAACCATAACGTAAAGTAAAACTGGCTGCTTCCATCATCGCACGACATAAATTCGCTTGGGTGAAATTAGCCGCATCTAACCCTAAAATACTGGCTTTGGCTTGTGGTAAAGGTGGGACACGCTCACCGTTGAAAAAAGGTAGAATCGTAATACCTTCTGCGCCGATTGGGCTTTGCTGAATTAATGCATTGAATTCTTCCACATCAATTTGCAGTAAATCCATCAAGTTTTTATTGGCGGAAGTCATATTCATTACACACACTAAAGGCAACCAACCACCTGTGCTTGAGCAGAAATTGGCAATTTCCATTGGTAAATCTGTGAGCGGTTTATCGGTGTAAGCATACAATGTGCCAGAGGTGCCTAAACTCATAGTAACAATGCCCTGCTGAATATTTCCCGTGCCGATTGCCCCCATCATATTATCGCCACCACCAGTTGAAACAATAACGTTTTCTGATAAGCCTAACAGTGTTGCAATTTCAGGGCGAACCTTGCCTATTGTTTGTTGTGCAGAACATAATGGTGGCAACACTTTTTGCGGATCTAATTCTGGTGCGAGTAAAGCAAATGCATCAATCGACCATTCACGTTTTACGACATCAAAATAACCTGTGCCTGAAGCATCGCCATATTCCATACAAAAATTGCCGGTTAGCCAATAGTTAAGGTAATCGTGAGGAAGCATGATTTTGGCAATGCGTTGATATTGCTCTGGATAATGTTTTCTAAACCATAAAATCTTTGAAACGGTATAGCCCGTTTGTGGCATGATACCTAATTGAGAAAATGCTTTTTCTTTTCCGCCCAATAACGCAATAAATTCGTCATTTTCCGTAGCCGTTTCTGTATCACACCAAAGTTTAGCGTTATATAACGGCTGATCGTACTCATCTAACATCACTAAGCCGTGCTGTTGTCCTGAAACACCAATCCCTTTAATCAAGTGCGGTTCAATTTTGGCGAGTTTTATCGCCTGTTGAAAAGCAGCAAGCAATGCTTCAGTCCACCATTGTAGTTGCTGTTCACGACGACCATCCGTATTTTCAATAAGTTGATGGGGCGCATACCCCACGCCAATCACTTTTTTCTGATGGCTGTCTAATACGATGACTTTTGTCCCTTGCGTACCACAATCAATACCGATATACATAACTCATTCCTCAATACTTATTTTTGGTTTGCGATAAAAGTTTGTAGTGCTTGATAACTCACTGCTCCGCCCGTTGCTGAAATAGAAAACAGGTTAAAATATGCTAAGCCGTGACCTAGCTTTAATACTTGCTGTAACGGCAAACCGTGATGCAAACCATAAAGGACACCTGTGCAAAATGCATCGCCTGCGCCGAGCGTGCTCACAATATCTTTCTTTTCTACCCAATAAGAAGGTACCGCAATTTTTTCGCCTTGTTTATTGATAGCTGCGGCCCATTTTGGATCATGCACAATCACGGCTTGACGTACGCCTTGCGCCATAATTTGCATAGCCATTTGTTGTAAAGTCACTTGGTTTGACTCTAAATGTTCACAATCAGTCAACCATTTTGCCTCAACATCATTAATGATCACATAATCCACAAACGGTAATATCGGACGGATTTGTTGGGTGAAAATGTGTTTATCAGAAACAGAAACCAAATCAATGGAAATCAGAAAACCTCGTTGATGCAGTTGGCTGAGAGTGGCTTGCAGTTTTTCCACATCAAGAAATTGTGGTAATAACGGCAGATAAGCAATATGCGCAATTTTAGCTGGATGATGAATTTGTAACACTTGTTCGGAACCATATTCCGCCATCGCGCCGACATAATGAAAGAAAGTGCGGTCACCTGTTTGAGAATTGATCATCACATCAGTAAATGAGGTGGGCAGATCTAACGTGACAACATGTTCAACATTAATATGATGCTGGCGAGCTTGTCGTAGAATAAACTCACCTTCGCTGTCTTTGCCAATGGCGCCAGCAAGATATCGAGGCAAATCGTGATCAAGCTTAGCAAGATTAAACAACACATTCGTACAGCCACCACCGCAATGTAATTCCACTTTTGAAATGGTGGCAAGCATAGATTCCTGTGGATAGTCGGAAATCACTAACGCCCTATCCACTAATAAATTGCCAATGGCTAAAATACCGTTACGAACCTGCATATAAATGCGCCTTATTGATGCTATTAAAAATCTGCATTTGCTCTACAACCGTTTGGTTAATCGCCTGCTGCATATTCTTCATCATAATAAGGTAATAGTTATATTTAGCATCAAGTTCGTTGTTACTAATATCTTGCGTAACACTCTGCAATGCAGCTTGTGACATCCCCGTAAAGAAATTAATTTTGCAAATACCACGTTCGATCGTTTTTTGGAAATCTTCTACACTTAATCCTGAACCACCATGTAACACTAATGGCACAGGCACTGCGTGATGAATTTGTTCGAGGCGTTCAAAATCTAATTTGGGCACACCTTTATATTTACCGTGCGTATTACCAATCGCAACGGCGAGTGCATCAATGCCCGTTTCACGAACAAACTCCACTGCCTGATCCACTTTGGTGTATAACGCTACATCAGCACTGCTTTCTAACGCACCTCCTTCATCACCACCAACAGCACCTAATTCACCTTCAACGGAAATGCCATACTTTTGGCAAAGCTCGACAACTTTGCGAGTTTGGGCAATATTTTCTGCGTAAGGTAATTGTGAGCCATCAAACATAATGGAGGAAAAACCGCATTTAATCGCACGCTCAATGGTTGGAAAGGTCAAACCATGATCCAAGTTTAAGCATACTGGTACACCTGCTAGTGCTGCTTTTTTCTTGATATATTCAACCGTAGGCTCTAAATCAATATAAGCGAGATGCACTTCCGCTACATTGATAATCACTGGAGATTGCTGTTGTTGTGCAGCTGCAAATACAGCATCAATAAAATTAGAGTCAATTGCATTAAATGCACCTACTGCGAATTTATGTTGATGGGCGACCGCAAGGATCGATTTTAAATTCAATAATGCCATCTTATACTCCTGTTAAGTAATGCTGATAATCACTGCATAATAAATGGATTGGGCGTTCATCTTCTTCAATTTGAGAAAAGCGCCCTAATGGTTCTAAAAAGCGATTATCCGTTAAATCGTCATTTGCCATCGACACTTCACCTGCTAACACCACGCCCTCTTCTGCCCAAAAACTGTGATATAAAAATGGTGTTAAACAAATGCTTTGCCCCGGTTTTAATTTCACTATCCCACCCGCTTTTACGGTGATCTGTTTACCATCAACTGCAACCTGAACATCAGCTTTTTCATCTAATAAATCAGTTTGTTCATCTCGTTGATATAAGCGAATCGCTAAGGTACCGCCACCACGATTAATGATGTCTTCCATTTTTTTCCAATGGTAATGCATCGGAGTAATCTGCCCTTCTTTGACCATCATAATTTTCTCAGCATAAGGCTTATTATTCGTAGAAGACTGATTGCGAATCGTAAATAAGGTTAAGCCAAACTGAGCAAAATTATGTAGATTAAAATCCGTGACATCCCAACCAAGACGTGCATCTAACACCTCTTGTTGAGCCTGTAAATCTTGGGTTTGCCAATCTTGTAAACTATAATGCGCAAATTCTGGTAAATGAAAGCAATGTTGTAGCATCAATGCTTTCGCCTCGCAGATAACCTGATTAATTTCAGAACGTTTCATACGCTCATCCTCTCTTTTATGAAAAAAGTGCGGTCAATTTTTGAAAATTTTTACTCTTATTTCTCTACTGGCCATAACCACGCTGCACCACGTACACCACTGGAATCACCATGTAATGCCTTACGGATTGGTGTATGAAACTCTTTACCAAAAATATAATTCGGCATCAGCTTGGGCACATTGGTATAAAGGCGATCAATATTGCATACGCCCCCAGCAAAGACGATGACATCGGGATCCAACACATTTACATAAGCAGACAAGGCTTTTGCTAAACGACGTTCATACGCTTGGAGCGATTGTTCGGCGATTGCATCACCTAGTTCAGATAAAGCGACAATCTCATCCCCTTTTAAACGCTTACCTGAACGGCGCTCATAGTCATCACATAACCCCGTACCAGACACAAATTGTTCGACACAACCATGGCGACCACAATAACATTGGTGACGACGTGCCACGTCTAATTCTTCTTCGTCCATCCAAGGCAGTTGATTATGTCCCCATTCGCCACCAATCCCATTGCCTCCATGGTGTGGTTTACCATTAATCGCAATTCCCGAGCCAGATCCCGTACCTAAAATCAAGGCTAACACGACTTCACTGCCTGCACCGGCACCATCTGTCGCTTCAGATACGGTCATGCAATTTGCATCATTCGCAATGCGTACCTCACGCCCTAATAACGTACATAAGTCTTTATCTAGTGGCTGACCATTTAACCAGACCGAATTAGCATTTTTCACTTTATGACTAAAAGGTGAAATGGTACCTGGAATACCGAGCCCAACTGTTCCCGTCTGCCCCGTTGCCTGTTCAGCATCGTCAACTAGTCCTTTAATTGCCTCAAGTGTTGCCTCATAAGAACCTCTTGGTGTTGCTACCCGTTTTCGAAACAATTCTTTTCCCTCATTTGACAAGGCAATCACTTCAATTTTTGTGCCACCTAAATCAATTCCAATGCGCATACTTACCTCATCTTGTTAATTTTGTTTATTGATGAATACTCTTTCACCAAGAAATTATATATACTTTATCCATTCTGTTTTCAATAAATGAGTCTTTGCATGCCACAATCTACCGCTATTCTTGTTATTGATGATGATGTTCAAATCTGTGAACTCCTCACAGATATTTTTGAAGAGCATGGCTATTCTGTTATCACAGTACAAACAGGCACACAAGCTCTGGCGTTATTACAGACAACACAATTTTCACTTATTTTTCTTGATTTAATTTTGCCTGATGTCAATGGGCTTGTGTTACTCCAAAGTCTAAAAACACTTAGCTCTGCACCAATTATTATGTTGAGTGGCTTAGACTCTGAATCAGATATTGTTGTTGGTTTAGAAATGGGTGCAGATGATTACATTCCTAAACCCTTTTATCCTCGCGTAGTGGTCGCGAGAGCCAAAGTTGCTTTACGTCGCCAACAACCTCAACCTTTTATTAAGCACAGTGTTCCGCAAGGATTTACCTTTAATCACTGGGTGCTTGATACCGAAAACCGTAAATTATTTTCGCCACACAAACAGGAAGTCGAACTTACTCAAGGTGAATATACACTATTACACGCTTTAGTCTCACACGCACAAAAAGTGCTGTCGCGCGAAAAGCTCTTAGAATTAACGCATAGCGAAAGTTTAGAAATTTTTGACCGCACGATTGATGTCTTAATTATGCGGTTACGTAAAAAAATTGAACCCAATCCCAAAACACCGACCTATATTCAAACGGTTCGAGGAATGGGTTACTTATTTTCTGTTGCTGTTGAACGATGCCAGTAAACTCTCCCCCTCTCAGAAGGAGGGGGAGCAAACAATGTGAATTATTTCACTGTCCAACCTTTGTAATCTTTGATGTTATCACGTGTAATTAAATTCACAGGAATTAACACGGGATCTTTTGGCGCAGGTTTACCCTGTAAAATGTCATAACCAATTTTCACCGCTTCTGCAGCCATCACTTGTGGATCTTGCGCTGGTGTACCACGGAATAAGCTATCTGCCAATTTTAATGCTTCTTCGCCATCTGGTGAACCATCTACACCCATAATGAAAAATTCACTACGTTGTGCTTGTTTTGCTGCTAAATCTGCACCGATTGCAGTTGGATCGTTAATCGCAAATACCGCATCAATTTTTGGATGCGCAATTAATAGTGAGGTCATAACTTCTAATCCACCTTCACGGCTACCTTTTGCGTTTTGGTTGTGAGATAACACTTTGATATCGCTATGTTTAGCAAACACATCTTGGCAACCTTGAACACGGTCTTGTACCGCGGAAACTGGAGGACCGTTGATGATCACCACGTTACCTTTACCGTTTAATTTTTCAACGATAGTTTGGCATGCAATTTCACCCGCTTGATAGTTGTTTGACGTCACGGTTGCATCGGCACCGTCTGCTGCTACGTCAACAGCGACTACGACAATTCCCGCTTTACGCGCACGTTCTACTGCTGGCCCAATCCCTTTTGAATCTGCCGCATTCAAAATGATCATATCTGTTTTAGCTGCGATAAAGTTATCAATTTGAGCCACTTGTTGTCCTAAATCATAACCACTTGATACAGAAACTACATTGACTTTATCACCTGCTAATTCTTTTGCTTTTAACTCTGCACCCTTAGCAATTTGTACGAAGAATGGATTAGCGAGGTCACCAACCGTTACACCGATTGATTTTAATTCTTTCGCTTGAGCGAAAGGTGCGACAGCTAACATTAAAGATACGGCTAAAGTTTTTAATTTCATTACAATTTCTCCTATGAAATGGATAGTTAAGCTGAACGAGTACGGTATTTATCGATTAATACAGCCACGATGATTACCCCACCTTTAATAACGAGTTGCCAGAAATAAGACACGCCCATTAACGTCATACCATTATTTAAGGTAGCGATAATCAATGCCCCGATGAGTGTACCCGTAATTGTACCGATACCCCCAACGAAACTTGTGCCGCCCAAAATAACAGCTGCAATCGCATCAAGTTCATAACCAACACCAAGGTTACCATTGGCGCTATACAAACGAGATGCACTCATCACACCACCCAGACCAGATAATAAACCGCTGGTGGCATAAACGAAGATTAAAACTAAAGAAACTTTGATACCAGTTAAGCGTGCGGCTTGTAAGTTGCCCCCCACCGCATAAATATGGGTACCGAGTGTAGTACGACGTAAAATAAACCAGCATACCGCAATCACAGCAAAAGCAATAATCACCAACCAAGGTACCGAGCCGAGATAGCCGTTGCCTATCCAGCTGAATGAGATTTTTGAGTTGATTACAGTGGTTCCGTCTGCCACTAAATACGCAGCACCACGTAATGCGGTATAGGTACCAAGCGTCACAATAAATGGTGGTAAGCCCGCATAAGCGACTAACAAACCATTAAATACCCCCATACCTAAGCCAGCGAGCAAGGCTAACGGCACCGCAAATTCTGCTAAAGCGGGATTCAGCGAGCTCACAAGACCAATGACTGCTGTCACACCAAGAATAGAACCGACAGAAAGATCAATCCCTCCTGTTAGAATCACAAAGGTCATTCCTGCCGCTAGCACAATATTGATTGATGCCTGACGCGTAATATTCATCATATTCGCCTCAGTCATAAAGTTTGGTGCCACAAAAGAAAAGACGATGACGATTAATACTAAAATCGGCAAAATCCCCATGGCTTGCATCGCATCAGCAATGGCGAGCTTTTTAAAACCTGCTTTGGCTGGTTGTGCTGTTCCCATTTTTACTTCTCCTCAATCTCTCATTATGCTATTTTTTCGTATAATTCTGTTAAGCGGCACCACAAGCAAATGCCATGATGCGTTCTTGGTTGATCTCATCACCTGTTAATTCACCTACGGTATAGCCTTCTCGCATCACATAAACACGGTCACTCATTCCTACGATCTCTGGCAACTCACTGGAAATCATTAAAATCGCCACGCCTCTTTTTGCCATTTCAATCATCATGCGATAAATTTCACTTTTCGCCCCGACATCCACACCTCGTGTAGGCTCATCCATAATGAATAATTTAGGTTCAATCGCTGCCCAACGAGACAGCAACACTTTTTGTTGGTTACCACCCGATAATCCACTCACATTCACATTGGCACTCGGTACACGCATTTTTAAGCCCTCGATGGCATCTTGCGTTGTTTTCTTCCCTTTTGTTTGATCAATGACTAACATCGTGGCATCACGCTCAAGGGTTGCCATGGTGACATTTTTAAGGATGTTCAAATCAAGAAATAACCCTTCTTCCTTACGGTTTTCAGGTAATAATGCAACATGATGCGCAATGGCATCTCTTGGTGAATGAAAGCTAATTTCGCCCCCACTTAAATATATTTTGCCTTTGGTCGCTTGTTTCACACCAAATAATAAATGCGCTAATTCCGAGCGACCCGCCCCGACTAAGCCCGATAAACCAATAATTTCTCCCGCTCTAACAACTAAAGAAGCATCTTGAACCTTGTTACCATCAGATAAATGTTCAACACGTAGTACTTCTTCGCCTGCCGGTACTTTTTCTTTATTAAATAAATCGGTTAATGGTCGCCCCACCATCATTTGTACTAATGTGGCAGAATCTAAATTCTCACGGGTTAAGGAACCAACGTATTTACCGTCACGCAACACGCTCACACGATCGGCAAGCTCATAAATTTCTGCCATACGGTGGCTGATATAAATGATCGCCATTCCTTCATCACGTAATCTTTTGACCAACTCAAATAAACGTTCGGTTTCACGGGAAGAAAGTGCCGCTGTTGGCTCATCCATTACCAAAATACGGCTATTACGATGTAGTGCACGAGCAATTTCCACTTGTTGTTGCTCTGCGATCGTTAAAGAAGAGACTTTTTGTGTTGCAGAAAACTGTGCACCTAATCGGTCCAACACTTTTTGTGATTCCTCTGCCATGGTTTTGCGATCTAAACCAAACAGATTTTTAATCTCACGACCGAGAAAAATATTTTCAGCAACAGTTAAATTTGGTGAAAGATGAATTTCTTGATAAATCAAGGTAATGCCTGCTTTGATGGCATCTTTTGGCGAGGTGATAGAAAAACTTTCACCATCGATGAGTATGTCGCCAGCAGACGCCGTATAAGCTCCTGCTAGAATTTTCATCAAGGTACTCTTACCCGCACCATTTTCACCCATCAACGCATGAATTTCACCACGATAAATGGATAAATCCACATCTTGTAAGGCATAAAACGAACCAAATCGTTTCGCAATCCCTTTCATTTCGAGTAGAGGTCGAACAGGCGAGTCAGTCTTTACTTGTGCCATTTCATACATCCCCGTTACAGTGAACATAAGGGTATTTAATCATAATAATATGAATGAAAAATGTTGAATCTCATTCATAATTGTCACAATAACCAATTTTTCTTAATTTTGAGAAAGGGATCACGAAATTCAATCTAGCTTTCGCGCTGTTAACAAAAAAAGAATAACATTCACTCAATCAAAATACGATGGTCAATATCCTGCACAGGTACGTATCAAACAACACATCAACACTGAGCTCTGAACTAAATTCATATTTGTCATCTTTTTTTCAATTTTTGGGCTTAGAATAAGGACATCTTAATTTAAGTGCGGTCGAAAAAAATGAAAAATTGGAAAACGTCTTTCTTTGCAAAACCTTATAGTGTTCGCTTTCGCCTAATGCTCTTTTTAATTACGGCAATTTTCCTTATTTTAGTTATCAGTATCACCGCCATCATGGGCTTAAATAGCACCTATAATTCCTTATCTAACTTACGCGATCGCTCACTCAACCAGATGTTCTCGTCAATGACATTGGGCGTGAAAACCGCCCAAATCTCGACATATGCAAAACGCCTCACTCAAACAACCCGCGCACTTGAATATCAAGAAGAATCAAAGGCCCTTGCCTTACATGCAGAACAATTACAAACCTTATTGATTCAAGCAAAGCAATCCACCTCAGAACAAGATCGCCATTTTGCACAGATCGTTCAACACATCAATTTACTGGGGAAGAGTGTACAAGAGCTCTTATTACAAACTCATCAGCGTCATATCTTGCACACCAACATTATTAGCGGGCTCAATCAAGGGCTATTACATATTCGTCATATAAAAAGATTGGAAAATCGTACCGCACTTAACCCGCCTTTTCCTCATGACTTCATGTTACAGCTGTCTCGCGTGGAAAAGCTTATCGAAGATGCAACCAAAAATAGTTTTTCGACCAGTGTCTTTCTCAGTATCCAAGCGAACTTCCTCTTTTTTCCTGAAGTCACTCACTTAACTGATGTCAATACTGAGTTGACGAAACTCAAACAATTGTTTCCGGAGATGATCCGACATGCCGAAGCATTGGCTAACATTAACTTACGGATTCAATTTTTGACTTTTCAAATTGACGCGTTAGTTCAACAAATTAATCAGCACTATACGCAACTAGCAAAAGAAAAAGTAGAGAATGTCGATGTGGAGTCAGAACAAATTCAGCAACAACTCTCGACTCTTTCTCTGTCTATTTTGTTACTCTCGTTATTCACAATTTTATTAATTTTCATTTTGGGTAAATACATTTATTCATTAATCGGTAAACGTCTCTACTCCATTACGGATGCGCTAAAACGTCTGTCACAAGGTGATAAAAATGTCACTGTACCGCAACAACAAACGCAAGATGAAATCGGCGACTTAGCGCGTACCTTTGATATTTTCCATCAAAATGTGATTACGCTTGAACAAACAGACTCATTATTAAAAGAGAAAAGTGAATTGTTAGAACAAACATTCTTAGCCATGCGTGATGGTTTAGCCATTTTTGATAGTGAGCTCAATTTAGTGTCTTATAACGCACAATTTAAAGCCTTATTACAGGATTTCTTTACACAGTATTCACAACTGAGTATTCATTCACTGGTAGCTTATTTCAATCAACAGCGAGCTACGATCGCTGGCAGTGCACAGCCCATTGATTTAGCCTTACTGAAAAAAATTCGTCAAACACAAGATTTCTTGGAAATTGAATACGAACAGCAAATTCTAGAATGGCGTGTTAGCCCACTTAAAGATGGTCTGGTGACATTTTTAATTGATCGAACACAACGTAAAAAGTTGGAAAATGAAATTGCACACAGTCAAAAAATGCGCGCAATCGGGCACTTAACAGGTGGCATTGCACATGATTTTAATAATTTTCTGGCGGTCATCATTGGCAACTTAGATCTCATTGACCCCCACACGCTCGATGAACGCCAAGCTAAACGTTTACAGCGTGCACTCAAAGCCGCGGAAAACAGTGCGACCCTCACACAACGCCTATTAGCTTATGCGCGCAAACAACCTCTCCATCCTACTGCACTAGGTATTAATCAATTAGTGCTAGAGTTAAATGATTTAATGAAGCACACCTTGCCACCAACCATTCAAGTGCGGTTAGAATTGGGTGAAGATTTGCCTCCTGTTTATATTGATAAAAATCAGCTTGAGACCGCCTTAGTCAACTTGCTAGTAAATGCAAAAGACGCCCTTAATAATGAAGGTAACATCATCATTCGCACGATCCAGCTCAACGTACAACGCGCGCACCGCCAAGAACATATGGTGCAATTATCGATTATTGATGACGGCTGTGGTATGGATGAACAAACGCAAAAGCGCGTCTTTGAACCTTTTTTTACCACGAAACACAATGGGCGCGGTAGTGGCTTAGGTTTGTCGATGGTGTATGGATTTATTCGCCAATCCAAAGGGCGAGTTAAAATTGATTCGCAATTAAATCAAGGTACAACCATTCATTTGCAACTTCCAATCGCCGTTCCCGTAGAGCAAGAGGATGTTGCTATTATGCAAGAGAATACTCTTAACGAAGCCCAATATCAGATTCTTGTTGTTGAAGATAAAGCAAGCTTACGTGAAACCTTAGCAGAGCAGTTACTTCAAATGGGATATCAACCTATTTTGACAGAATCTGGGGAGCAAGCGATTGCCCTACTCTCTCAAGGTTTAGAAATTGATTATTTGTTATCAGATATTATGCTAGCAGGCAAATTAACGGGCATAGATATTGCCAAATGGGTAGAAAATCAGTTACCACAAGTGAAAATCCTGTTGATGACAGGGCATACTGAACAGCTTGAAAAAGCAGAACAATTCCCCGTATTAGTCAAACCGTTTAAACAAGCTGAGCTACAACAAAAATTGCGTTCATTATAAAAATGCACAAAAAAATCCACCTCAAAGAGGTGGATTTTTCATATCTGAAAAAGCGATTAACCTTTTTTCCAACCTTGCATATAAAGCATTTCTAATGCAACGGTTGCACCAGCTAATGCGGTGATGTCTGATTGATCGTAAGCGGGAGAAACTTCCACTAAATCCATTCCCACAATATTCACATCTTTTAGTGCACGTAACAGTTTCAGTGCTTTGTCAGTGCTTAAGCCACCACATACAGGTGTGCCTGTGCCTGGTGCATAAGCTGGATCTAAGCAGTCGATATCGAATGTTAAATAAACAGGTAAATCGCCTACCACTTCTTTAATTTTCGCAACGGTTTGTTCTACGCTATCATCATTCACTTGTGGTGCTGAAAGCACGGTGAAAGGTAAAGTGCGGTCAAATTCAGTACGAATACCAATTTGCACGGAATGTGCCGCATCGATTAAACCTTCTTTTGGGGCGTGATAGAACATGGTACCGTGGTCAAAGCTGCTGCCATTTTCATAGGTATCCGTATGCGCATCAAAATGAATCATCGCTAACTTACCAAAATGTTTTGCGTGTGCACGTAATAATGGCAAGGTAATGAAGTGATCGCCACCAAACGTTAAGCAACGTTTACCTGCTTTTAAAAGCGCGGTGGTGTGCGCTTCAAGTTCTTCAACAAAGTTTTGATTATCACCAAATGAATAGACTAAATCGCCACAGTCAACGATATTTAAACGCTCACGTACATCAAAATCCCACGGGAAACGGCAATGCTCCCAGGCTAAATTCACAGATGCGCGACGGATTGCTTCAGCACCAAAACGCGTGCCTGAACGGCCTGATACAGAAGCATCAAAAGGCACGCCCGTAATCACCCATTCTGCATCGGTTTCAGTTGGGTTGAAATTGACAGGTAAACGTAAAAAACCAAAATTGTTAGACACTAAAGAAATATCTTCTTTGTTATGTAAAGTGTTGTACATAGTTATTCCTATTGCATACAAGTGCGGTCATTTTTTCCAAAATTTTGACCGCACTTTTTGTTCTCGACTACTCTTCTTCCAAGTAAGTATAACCGTTTAAGCCAATCTCAAGTTCTTTCAAGAAATGAATTGCTTCTGAGGCTGGCAAATTAGAATGTTCAATTTGCTCACGATAACCGTCTAACAGTTTTTTCGGATCAAGATAAACATACTCCAACATATCTGCGACAGTATTGCCTTCGTCATAATCCACAATGCGCACCTTATCTTTGCCTTCCACCAGCACATCTACCGTGCTCGTATCGCCAAATAAGTTGTGCATATTGCCGAGGATCTCTTGATACGCGCCCACCATAAAGAAGCCTAAAAGTGGCGGATTATCTTCTTCATAATGCGGCATTGGCATTGTGGTGGTAATACCGTCACCATCAATATAATGATCAATCGTACCATCAGAGTCACACGTGATATCAAGCAATACTGCACGGCGACTGACTGGCTGATTTAAGTTTGAAATTGGACAAACTGGGAATAATTGATCGATGCCCCACGCATCAGGTAATGATTGGAACAATGAAAAATTCACATACAATTTATCGGCAAAGCGTTCTTGTAGCTCGTCAATAATGGTGCGGTGTGAGCGGTGTTTTTCATTAAATAACTGCCCTACTTCGTGACAAATATTGAGATAAAGTTGCTCTGCCCACGCACGTTGTTCCAGATTTAAAATGCCCACATTGTACTGATTATGCACATCCGATAAATCGAATTGACTTTCGTGAATCCAGCTACGTAATGAACGTTTTTCGCGTGAAGATTGAATATCGACCCAAGTTTCCCACATACTGTGTAGCACACTTGGTGCATCTTTTTCTGGTGCGCTTAATGGCTCTGGTTTATAACGCTCAATACCAATCACATTGGACACTAACACCGCGTGATGTGCGGTAACACCACGTCCTGATTCAGTAATAATCGTTGGGTGTGGCAACCCGTGTTCACGACACGCCTGACCAATTCCCCACACCACGGTATCGGCATATTCATTCAAGCCGTAGTTTACCGAGCAATCCGATTGTGTGCGGTTACCTTCGTAGTCCACACCCAGTCCACCACCTACGTCGAAACATTGGATGTTAACACCTAATTTATGTAATTCCACATAAAAACGTGCACTTTCACGCACGCCCGTTGCCACATCACGGATGTTGCCAAGCTGTGAACCTAAATGGAAATGTAAAAGTTGCAAACAATCTAAACAATCGTGTTCTTTAAGCATATTCACAAGGGATAAAACCTGTGATGCCGATAAGCCAAATTTAGACTTTTCCCCCCCTGAAGATTGCCATTTACCTGAACCTTGCGAAGCTAAACGCGCACGCACGCCTAAACGTGGTTTCACATTCAATTTAGCTGCTTCTTCCAGCACTAACTGAATTTCCGAAAGCTTTTCAATCACCAAATAGACTTTGTGACCAAGCTTCTCGCCCATTAACGCAAAACGGATATATTCACGGTCTTTATAACCATTACAGACGATTACCGTTTGTGTTACACCTGCGTGGGCTAGCACTGCCATTAACTCTGCCTTCGAACCCGCTTCTAAACCCAGTACTTGGTCAGAATTAATCAACGACTCAATGACACGGCGATGTTGGTTAACTTTAATGGGATAAACCAGAAAATAATTCCCTTCATAACCAAAATCTTCACGCGCACGTTTAAACGCTAAGTTAATTGAACGTAAACGATGTTGAATAATTTGTGGGAAACAAAATAAGGTAGGTAAATGTGCACCTTGCTCTTTTTGCGCTTTATCAGCAAGGATTGCCAACGAAATACGGTTTTGTGGTTTATCAGGATCAGGGCAAACAAAAATATCTCCCATTTCATCTACGTTATAATAACGCATCCCCCAGTAATTAATATTACACACCTCACGAACCGTATTTTCAGCGTAGGTTGATGGCGTCATCTCAGACGTTAAAGTAACTTGTTCCAATGTTTTCGTCTACCTCTTACACGTTGTCATTAAATAATGCAAAAGCGAACCACACTTTGCTTACTTTGCATTGCTTATAACCTAAGCAAAAACAACGCTAGCATAAAGCAAAACTGACGAAAGCAATAGCCCTTAGAACAAAAAAGGTGAAAAGTATCACATTTCACTTTCTTCTTACTATCCTCACACAATTAACGATATTTATCTAAGAATCGATAATAGCTACTGCCGATAAATAATGCCGCTTTTTGAATGAGTTTACCGCCATGTATCGTAGGAACTTTTAATTTTTCAAAAACTCGCAAACGCGTATCATCGCCCAATATGGCTTCTGCAATAACACGTCCCGCTAATCCCGTGAGAGCCACGCCATGACCAGAATAACCTTGCGCAAAATAAATATTCGGTGCGATACGTCCAAAGTGCGGATTAGAATTTAGTGTCATATCAATCGGCCCGCCCCAACCATATTCAATTTTGACATCTTCTAATTGCGGGAAAACGTGCAACATATTACAACGCATGACCGCTTTCATATTCAAACCAGAGCTCGCGTCACTACCAAACAATAAGCGATTATCTGCACTCAAACGGTAGTAATCTAAAAAGTAGTTATTGTCACAGACTGCCATATGATTGCGAATCAAACTCTGCGCCATCACATCATTCAATGGTTCAGTCGCAATAATAAAACTTTCAATAGGTAAAATTTTACGTGCGATACCACGATGTAGCTGCTTAGGTAATGCACGAATATAAGCATTTGTCGCCAAAACTACATCGTTTGCCACCACTGCACCTTGATCGGTTTTCACTTTCACTTTTGTTTTGCCAAGACGGAGATCGCGTGCCGGAGAATGCTCATAAATTTCAACCCCCAAATCTAAGCACGCCTTTGCTAAACCTAAGCAATAATTAAGTGGATGAAGATGTCCAGAGCGCCGATCAAACAACGCTCCAGTATAAATATCACTCCCTAGATTCTCAGCTAACTTGGCTTTATCCCATAAGGCCATTTGGTCATAACCAAAAAACTCACGGCAGGCTTTTTCTGTCGCGATTAAATCATCCATTCGACGAGAGTTTAGCGCGAGTGTCGCATAACCTCGCTGCCAATCACATTGAATGTGATATTTAACGATGCGTTCTTCAATCATCTCTAACGCTTCTAACGACATTTGCCATAGCTTCTGAGCGGTATCAAAACCAAGTGCATCAATATAATCAGCAATGTCTTCTTCAAAACCATTAATAGCCTGTCCGCCATTACGCCCTGACGCACCAAAACCAACTCTTGCTCCTTCTAACACAATCACTTTTTTACCTTGTTCCGCTAACTCTAAGGCTGTCGATAAACCAAAAAAACCCGCGCCGATGATACATACATCAGCAGAACGGCGTTGAGTCAAAGGAGGAAAATCAAGATAAAGATTACGCGTCCCAGCGTAGTAAGATTTAATATGTTCTTGGTGGGAAAATGTCAACATAAAATCAATCGGTAGTCAAAATTGCGGGCAGTTTACTCTGACTTAGCAAGATGTCAATTTAATTCAATCACTTTGTAAAATTTGCTATACTCCATGCTAAGTTTTTATACTTTTAAGCGCATGGCGAAGGATATCCATCCATTTCGTTTATTTTCAACCACACATTATCGTCTTCGGACTTTGGGGGACTCAAAATTGAAAAAACTTTTTAGCAATGTGATCACATCACTTGTGTTAGCCTCTTTCTTACTCTTTACTCACTCCGCTTTTGCAGCTAAAAAACTCTACGTTTACAACTGGACAGACTACATTCCATCCACTTTAATCGCTGACTTCACCAAAGAAACAGGCATCGAAGTCATCTATTCTACATTTGAAAGTAATGAGGAAATGTACGCTAAATTAAAATTACTTTCAAAAAACAACAGTTATGATCTCGTGTTTCCATCAAGCTATTACATTAACAAAATGGTCAAAGATGGCATGCTACAAAAACTCGATCACACGAAATTGAGCAATTTTCATCAAATTCCAACCCATTTACTCAACAAAGAATTTGATCCTCAAAATCATTATTCGCTTCCTTACATCTATGGCTTAACAGGTATTGGTCTTAATGTTGAAGAAGTAGATAAAAATAACGTAACCAGCTGGGCGGATCTCTGGAAACCAGAATATAAGGGAAGAGTCCTCCTCACGAGTGACGCACGCGAAGTTTTTCATATTGCCTTACTACTCAATGGTAAATCGCCAAACACAACCAAAGAGAGTGACATAAAAGCTGCCTATGAACGCTTAGTTAAATTGATGCCAAACGTATTAGTCTTCAACTCTGACTCACCTGAAGTACCATACGTACAAGGTGAAGTGGCATTGGGTATGATTTGGAATGGTTCCGCTTATTTAGGTCACAAAGAAAATGAAAATATTCAATTTATCTATCCCAAAGAAGGCGCAATCTTCTGGATGGATAACTATGCTATTCCCAAAACGGCTAAAAACGTTGAAGGTGCCTATCAATTTATTGACTTCTTACTCCGCCCAGAAAATGCGAAAGTCGTCATTGAACGCATGGGCTTCTCCATGCCAAATGAAGGGGTAAAGGCGTTATTAACACCCGAAATGGTAAATAATCCTGTTCTCTTCCCACCCGCTGAAGAAGTGGAAAAGGGAATTATGCAGGCAGATGTCGGTAAAGCTGTCGATACTTACGAAAAATATTGGAATAAACTTAAAACTAATTAATCGTGCTAAAAAAAGTGCGGCAAAAATCAAATTCTTACCGCACTTGTCTTCATCCACCCTATCGCATTACACATTATACTTCAAACGATAAGCAACCAAATCTTCAATTGTCACCACAGGGAAACCAAATTTTTGTGCAAAGGACACAATTTCTGGTGCACGAGCCATTGAACCATCGTCATTAGTCATTTCACAAATCACACCAGCCTCTTTATAGCCAGCCAAACGTGCTAAATCAACCGATGCCTCGGTATGACCACGGCGTTTTAATACGCCTCCCTCTACTGCACGTAATGGAAAAACATGCCCTGGACGGCTTAAATCACTCGGTTTTGCCCCATCCGCAATGGCCGTTTTAATTGTAGTCACGCGATCTTTCGCTGAAACACCAGTTGCCACACCTCGAGCTGCTTCAATCGTAACAGTAAACGCAGTTTGATTCACACTCGTATTATTTTGTACCATCGGTGGCAAATCTAGTTGCTGACACATAGCATCCGTTAAACACAAACACACAATACCACTGCCATAACGAATGAGCATCGTCATCTGCTCTGGGCTGATAGTTTCTGCAGGAAAAATCAGATCGCCTTCATTTTCACGATCTTCATCATCTAGCACCAATACGCCATTGCCTTGTTTAAACGCCTCAAGTGCAGCAATCACACGTTCTTCTGCTTGACCAAAAGGAGATAAAATTGACTGATTCATAGTAAATTCCTTGAAATATAAATATATTTAGATACCAGAATCAGGGCTGATGAGAAAAATTATGTCGCTAAGAAAATCTTAAACAAAAAAGACAGGTTTTAACAAAAACCTGCTTATTCTCTTTCATCCAGACTATACTGTCGGCTTTGGATTTTCACCAAATCTGCTGACTTTGCTCTATTTTGTGATAGCAAACGCTCGTGGGCTTGTGCGATACACTTACCACCGGTAGGGAATTTCACCCTGCCCTGAGAATGCGCAAATAGTATAACGCAAAGTTAATCTTGAAAAAATGTTTTTATTTGTAGCAAGATTACATACAATAGACAGACTTTTACAAGATATGGAGTAATTTATGCTAAATCCGAAAAAAATAGAGCAAGTTATACAACAAATCCAAGATTCACTACCACAAGGTATCAAAGATTTAGGTCAAGATGCCGAAGCAAAGCTTAAACAAACGCTACAAGCACAACTTTCCAAGCTTGACTTAGTGACACGGGAAGAATTTGACATCCAAACACAAGTTTTAATGCGTACACGTGAAAAATTAGTTGAACTCGAACAACGTGTAAACGCACTACTGGAACAACAATCTCAGCCTTAATTTACCATCTATGATGTAGCATAAAAGTGCGGTCAATTTTGATAAAATGTCTGAATAGACTTCAAGGAATAAAGTATGTCAACTTTTGCCTACTTACAACAAAAACGCAAACAGCTAAATTTAAAAGTCAATGATATTTGCCAGCAAGCCAATATCACTCGAGCTTATTTTAATCAACTCGTTAGCGGTAAAATTAAAAATCCTAGTGCAACTAAACTTAGTGCATTACATAAAGTACTACAAATTACTGAGCCAAATAACAAAAAAGTAGGGGTCATTTTCGGAAAATTTTATCCTGTGCATACAGGGCACATTAATATGATCTATGAAGCCTTTAGTAAAGTAGATGAAATTCATATTATTGTTTGTAGTGATACAGAACGGGATTTAAAGCTATTCTATGACAGCAAAATGAAACGTATGCCAACAGTACAAGACCGCTTACGTTGGATGCAACAAATCTTTAAATATCAAAAAAACCAAATTTTTATTCATCATCTCGTTGAAGATGGTATCCCAAGCTATCCAAACGGTTGGGCAGCTTGGGCAGAACAAGTAAAACAGCTGTTTAAAGAAAAAAATTTCACTCCAAGTGTCGTATTCAGTAGTGAAGTGCAAGATAAAGCACCTTATGAAAAGTATTTAGGATTAGATGTAGTATTAGTCGACCCAGAACGACAATTTTTTAATGTTTCTGCAACAAAAATTCGCAATAATCCTTTCCACTACTGGAAATTTATCCCAAAAGAAGTACGCCCATTCTTTGCCAAAACAATTGCTATTCTCGGTGGCGAAAGTAGTGGTAAAACCGTGTTGGTCAATAAACTTGCTACGGTATTTAACACCACATCAGCCTGGGAATATGGTCGCGAATTTGTGTTTGAAAAATTAGGCGGTGATGAACAAGCCATGCAATATTCAGACTATCCACAAATGGCATTAGGTCATCAACGTTATATCGATTATGCTGTTAGACATGCTCATAAAGTCGCCATTATTGATACTGACTTCATCACTACACAAGCATTTTGTATTCAATATGAAGGTAAGGCCCACCCTTTCTTAGACTCTATGATCAAAGAATATCCTTTTGATGTCACAATCTTACTCAATAATAATACTAAATGGGTTGATGATGGTTTACGCAGTTTAGGCAATCAAAAACAGCGCCAACGCTTTCAATTATTACTGAAAAAATTACTAGATAAATATAACGTACCTTATATTGAGATTGACTCCCCTAGCTATCTAGAGCGCTATAATCAAGTCAAAAAGATTGTTGAGAAAATCCTAAATGAAGAAGAGCTCCCTTCGCTACACAATGAGCATGGCATAAACTCGGTTTTTGAGGAAGAAGACGTATGATTTTATTTGCAGGTGACCCACATGGCAATTTTGATCATCTCTACCCTTTTATTCAATCTTACCAAGATGTTGCGCTGATTATACTTGGTGACTTACAACTCACTACGCCAAGTGAACTAGAAAAATTGGCTGAACATTGCGACCTTTGGTTTATTCATGGTAACCATGACAGCAAAACCATTTCTGCGTTTGAAGCGATTTGGGAAAGTGAGTGGCAAACGCGTAACTTACACGGTAAAGTGGTTGAAATTCAAGGGAAACGTATCGCAGGCTTAGGCGGTGTCTTTAGAGGACAAATCTGGATGCCACCGAATAAACCCCTTTTCCTTGATCCTATCCATTATTGCCAATATTGCTCACAAGAAAAAATTTGGCGAGGGGGTATTCCACTACGTCACCGTACATCCATTTTCCCATCTGATATTGAAGCATTAGAACAGATGCAGGCGGATATTCTCATTTGCCATGAAGCCCCTAAACCTCACCCATCAGGATTTGATGTTTTAAATAATCTAGCAGAAAAAATGAATGTACAACATATTTTTCATGGTCATCATCACGAAAATTTCGATTATAAGACGAAAGAGCACTCTTATCAAATTACCAACGTCGGCTTCCGCAGCTTATGTGATATAAATGGTACGTATTTGATTACAGGTAATGATGATCGTTAAGATCATCAATACCTAATTTTGAATAAATGATTCGATGAAAGCCAGTTTCCTCTCATCAAAATCTACATATCATCTAAATAACAACGCATCTTATACACGTATACGATGTTATCGTAATACTATAGCACTACTTCATTGACTCTTCTAAAATAACACAAGCCTATATTTACTTTATAGCAAATAAACTACAAAAAGCTTCTCACAAAATAAAGACTGAATGAAATTATTCGCCAATAAATTGAACTCCACTTTTCTCTTACAGATTCAAACTACAATTCTTTCACTGTAATCATTTTATATCAATTCTCATTATTGGGTTACGAGTAATATAAAAAAAGAAAACCCACTAAACAATGTTAGTGGGTTTTATCTAAAGTAAGTTATAAGCTAACTTAAATCATTATTCTGCAGCAGCTTCTTCAGTCGCTACTTCTGGGCGATCAACTAACTCAATGTAAGCCATTGGTGCATTATCGCCAGCACGGAAACCACATTTCAAAATACGGGTGTAACCACCTGCACGTTGAGCAAAACGTGGACCTAATTCATTGAATAATTTAGCAACAGTTTCAATGTTGCGTGTACGAGCAAAAGCTAAACGACGATTTGCAACGCTATCTACTTTTGCTAATGTAATTAACGGTTCAACTACACGACGTAATTCTTTAGCTTTTGGCAATGTAGTCTTGATAATTTCGTGACTAACTAAAGAGCTTGCCATATTACGGAACATCGCTTGGCGATGGCTGCTATTACGGTTTAGTTGACGACCACTCTTACGATGGCGCATGACCTTATCCTTCTCAGAAAAATCTTTAACCTATGACCAAACTAGTCTTCAGCAATACTTGCTGGTGGCCAATTCTCAAGGCGCATACCTAGTGATAAGCCGCGCGAAGCAAGAACGTCTTTAATTTCAGTAAGTGATTTCTTACCAAGATTAGGCGTTTTTAATAACTCAACTTCAGTACGCTGTACTAAATCACCGATATAGTGAATTGTTTCTGCTTTCAAACAGTTAGCAGAACGAACTGTCAACTCTAAGTCATCAACAGGACGCAACAGAATCGGATCGAATTCTGGTTTTTCTTCCTTAACTTCTGGTTGACGAACATCACGCAAATCAACGAATGCATCAAGTTGCTCTGCTAAAATTGTTGCTGCACGACGAATTGCTTCTTCTGGATCAATAGTGCCGTTTGTTTCTAACTCGATAACAAGTTTATCTAAGTCAGTACGCTGTTCAACACGTGCTGCTTCCACATTGTAAGCAATACGGTCTACTGGACTATAACAAGCATCTACTAATAGACGACCAATTGGTCTTTCTTCATCTTGAGCGTGTACACGAGCTGAAGCGGGTACATAGCCTCTGCCACGTTGAACACGAATACGCATATTAATCGATGCATTTTCGTCAGTCAAATGACAGATAACATGCTCAGGATTTACGATTTCAACATCTCCATCATGGGTGATGTCAGCTGCAACAACAGGGCCAATTCCAGATTTGTTTAATGTCAGAAATACATCATCTTTATTCTGAACTTTAACCGCTAGGCCTTTTAAGTTTAGAAGCACTTCAAGAATATCCTCTTGAACACCTTCTTTACTGCTGTATTCGTGCAATACGCCATCAATTTCTACTTCAGTTACAGCACAACCTGGCATTGAAGATAGAAGAATACGACGCAATGCATTACCTAAAGTGTGGCCGAATCCACGCTCTAACGGTTCTAAGATCACTTTAGCATGAGTTGAGCTAATTTGCTCAATATCAACTAAGCGTGGCTTTAAAAATTCTGTAACAGAACCCTGCATTTTATCCTCTCTTTGCTTCTAAGCTTTAACTATTATTTAGAGTAAAGCTCAACGATCAGATGTTCGTTAATGTCTGCTGATAAATCAGAACGTTCAGGAACACGTTTGAACACACCTTCCATTTTAGCAGCATCAACTTCTAACCAAGTTGGTTTTTCTCTTTGTTCTGCTAACTCTAATGATGCTTTAATACGTGCTTGTTTTTTAGATTTCTCACGAACAGCAACTACATCATTAACTGAAACTTGGAATGATGGGATATTAACAACACGACCATTTACAACAATCGCTTTATGACTCACCAACTGGCGAGCTTCTGCGCGAGTTGCAGCAAAGCCCATGCGATAAACAACGTTATCCAATCTACCTTCCAATAATACTAGTAAGTTCTCACCAGTATTACCTTTTAAGCGGTTTGCTTCTTTATAATAATTACGGAATTGACGTTCTAAGATACCGTAAATACGACGAACTTTTTGTTTTTCACGTAATTGACTACCGTAGTCAGATAAACGTGGCTTACGAGCGCCATGTTGACCTGGAGCGGTATCAATTTTACATTTTGATTCAATCGCGCGCACACCTGACTTAAGGAATAAGTCAGTGCCTTCACGACGGCTTAGCTTGAGCTTAGGACCCAAATATCTTGCCATTTTCTTTCTCCAACTATCCTAATACGCCATTAAACACGACGTTTTTTCGGTGGACGACAACCGTTATGAGGAATCGGAGTCACATCAGTAATATTCGTAATACGGAAACCCGCAGCGTTTAACGCACGAATAGTAGACTCACGACCAGGACCAGGTCCTTTCACCATAACTTCCAAGTTCTTTAAGCCGAATTCTTTTACAACTTCAGCACAACGTTCAGCCGCAACTTGTGCAGCAAACGGGGTAGATTTACGAGAACCACGGAAACCTGAACCACCAGCAGTAGCCCATGCGAGAGCGTTGCCTTGGCGGTCAGTAATGGTAACGATTGTATTATTGAAAGATGCGTGAATATGAGCTACGCCATCTACAACTTGTTTTTTTACACGTTTACGTGCACGAACTGGTGTTTTAGCCATTTTTACCTTACCCCGACTTATTTCTTGATCGGCTTACGAGGACCCTTACGGGTACGCGCATTAGTTTTAGTACGTTGACCACGTACCGGTAAACCACGACGATGACGTAAACCACGATAACAACCCAAGTCCAATAGACGTTTGATGTTTAGTGTTACTTCACGACGTAAGTCACCTTCAACGGTAAATTTACCAACTTCGTCACGCAGTTTATCAATCTGCTCTTCAGACAATTCGCTGATCTTAACATCTTCAGCAATACCCGTAGCTGCACAAATAGCTTGCGCACGAGTTTTACCGATACCATAAATTGCAGTTAAAGCGATTACAGTGTGTTTATGATCAGGAATGTTAATGCCTGCAATACGGGCCACTATGCACTCCTATTATTTTAACTAATTTGACACTTTGATCTTGAAAAGCCCGTTTTCAGGATACTCAAACAAAGTGTCAAGGACATAAATGAGCTGAGCAGTATAACTGCCCAACTGGTTCTTTGCAAGAAAAATATCAATTAACCTTGACGTTGTTTATGTTTAGGGTCGCTACAAAGGACACGAACAACACCTTCACGCTTAACAATTTTACAGTTACGACATAATTTCTTAACGGAAGCACGAACTTTCATTGCTTATCCCTTTTATTTAATGGACAAATTATTGTCCGAAACCTTTAAGGTTTGCTTTCTTCAACGCAGATTCATACTTCGTCGACATCAAATGACTCTGAACCTGAGCGATGAAATCCATAATTACTACGACAACAATCAGTAAAGAAGTACCACCAAAATAGAATTGTACATTCCACGCTGATGTCATAACGTAAGGAACCAAACATACAAACGTAATATATAGACCGCCAATTAATGTTAAGCGAGTCATAATTTTATCAACATAACGTGATGTTTGTTCACCTGGTCTAATCCCTGGTATAAATGCACCAGATTTTTTCAAATTATCCGCTGTATCACGAGGATTATATTGCATTGCGGTATAGAAAAAACTAAAGAAAATAATTGCTACAGCATAAACAAGCAAATACAGCGGCTGACCTGGATGTAATAACATTGACAAATCAGTTAACCATTCTAAGCTAGAACCTTCACCAAGCCACTGCGCTAATGTCGCAGGGAATAAAATAATACTTGAAGCAAAGATTGCCGGAATAACACCAGCCATATTTACTTTTAAAGGCAAGTGCGTTGAATGACCACCTAAAATTTGGCGACCTTGCTGACGTTTAGCGTATTCTACTTTAATTCTTCTTTGCCCTCTTTCAACAAAGACAACAAAGTATGTTACTGCAAAGACAATAACTGCGATCAATAAGAGAACTAATAGATGCATTTGACCTTGGCGAGTTTGCTCAATAGTTTGACCAATTGCCGATGGTAAACCTGCAACAATACCAGCAAAGATAATTAAAGAAATACCATTACCAATACCACGTTCTGTAATTTGCTCACCAAGCCACATTAAGAACATCGTTCCAGTAACAAGGCTAATTACTGCAGTAAAATAAAAACTAAAACCTAAGTTAGGAACTAGTCCAGGTAACATATTTGGTAGACCTGTTGAAATACCAACTGCCTGTAAGGTTGCAAGCACTAATGTCGAATAACGGGTGTACTTACTAATTTTACGGCGTCCAGATTCACCTTCTTTCTTCAATTCTGCTAATGCAGGATGAACCGTCGTTAATAATTGGATGATAATCGATGCCGAAATATAAGGCATGATACCTAACGCAAAAATAGACGCACGGCTCAACGCACCACCAGAGAACATGTTAAACATATCAATGATGGTGCCTTTTTGTTGTTCAATTAATTGAGCTAACACGGCCGCATCGATACCAGGAACCGGAATGAAAGAACCAATACGGAAAACGATAAGTGCACCTAATACAAACAATAATCTGCTTTTGAGCTCACCTGTACCGCTTTGAGTACTTCTACTTTGATAACCTGGTTGCTTAGCCATTTATTTATTATTCCTCAACTGAACCGCCAGCAGCTTCAATTGCTGCTTTAGCACCTTTAGTTACACGTAAACCACGAACAACAACAGCACCCTTTACTTCACCTGCTAAAATAACTTTAGCAAATTGAATATCTTTTGTAAGGATATTAGCCGCTTTTAATGATTCAAGTGTTACTACGCCACCTTCAACTTTGGTTAGATCATTTAAACGAACTTCAGCTGTTACCGCTGATTTCATAGAAGTGAAACCAAATTTTGGTAAACGACGATATAAAGGCATTTGTCCACCTTCGAAACCGCGACGAACACCGCCACCAGTACGAGATTTTTGACCTTTATGACCACGGCCACCAGTTTTACCTAAACCAGAACCAATACCGCGACCTAAACGTTTAGCGCTGTGTTTAGCACCTTCAGCTGGTGATAGAGTATTTAAACGCATTCTCTTACTCCTCCACTTTAACCATGTATGAAACTTGGTTAATCATACCACGTACTGCTGGTGTATCGATTAACTCAACAGTATGATGCATATGGCGAAGACCAAGACCACGCAATGTAGCTTTATGCTTCGGTAAACGAGCAATAGCACTACGAACTTGAGTTACTTTAATAGTTTTAGCCATTATCAATTACCCCAAGATTTCATCAACGGTTTTGCCACGTTTTGCAGCAACCATTTCTGGTGATTTCATATTTGCTAGTGCATCAATTGTTGCACGAACAACGTTAATTGGGTTAGTTGAACCGTATGCTTTAGACAGAACGTTACGAACACCTGCAACTTCTAATACTGCACGCATTGCACCGCCTGCGATGATACCTGTACCTTCACTAGCTGGTTGCATAAATACGCGAGAACCCGTATGAGAACCTTTAATTGGATGTTGTAATGTACCTTCATTTAAAGCTACATTGATCATATTGCGACGTGCTTTTTCCATCGCTTTTTGGATCGCTGCCGGAACTTCGCGCGCTTTACCATAACCAAAACCAACGCGACCATTACCATCACCTACTACAGTTAATGCAGTAAAGCTCATGATACGACCACCTTTAACAGTTTTTGATACACGGTTTACCGCGATCAGCTTCTCTTGCAGTTCACCAGCTTGTTTTTCGATGTTTGCCATCTCAAATTACCTCTATTAGAACTGTAGACCAGCTTCACGGGCAGCGTCCGCTAAAGTTTGGACACGACCATGATATTTAAAACCAGAACGATCAAAAGCAACATCTTTGATGCCTTTTGCTAATGCTCTTTCTGCAACAACTTTTCCTACTACTGCTGCTGCATCTTTATTTCCGGTATATTTCACTTGCTCACTAATTACTTTTTCAACAGTTGAAGCAGCGGCAAGAACTTCTGAACCGTTCGGTGCAATCACTTGCGCATAAATATGACGCGGAGTACGGTGAATAACTAAACGAGTTACTCCCTGCTCTTTCATCATATGACGTGCGCGAGCTGCACGACGGATACGAGCTGATTTCTTATCCATAGTGTTACCTTAATTATTTTTTCTTAGCCTCTTTGATACGTACCACTTCATCAGCGTAACGTACCCCTTTACCTTTATAAGGCTCAGGACGGCGATAAGCACGAATATCTGCTGCTACTTGACCGATTAACTGCTTGTCAGCGCCTTTCAACACAATTTCAGTCTGAGATGGACACTCAGCAGTAATACCTGCAGGTAAAACATGCTCGACTGGGTGAGAAAAACCTAAACTTAAAGCAACAGCATTGCCTTTCATTTGTGCTCTATAACCAACACCCACCAATTGTAACTTCTTAGTGAAGCCTTCAGTAACACCGATAACCATTGCATTAACTAATGCACGAGCAGTACCTGCTTGAGCATCAGCACCAGCAATTCCTTCACGTGGTGCGAAGGTTAATTCGTTATTATCTTGCTTAACTTCAACTGCGTCATGAATGGTACGAGATAACTCGCCATTTTTTCCTTTAACTGTTAATAACTGACCGTTGAGTTTTACCTCAACACCGGCAGGAATACTAACAGGTGCTTTTGCAACACGAGACATTTTCCTACCTCTCTATTAAGCTACGTAACAGATAATCTCACCGCCTAAACCCGCTTGGCGAGCTGCACGGTCAGTCATCACACCTTTAGATGTAGAAATCACTGCAACACCTAAACCACCCATTACTTTTGGTAATTCATCTTTACGTTTATAAATACGTAAACCTGGGCGGCTAACACGTTGGATGCTTTCTACAACTGGTTTACCCTGGAAATATTTTAAAGTAATTTCCAATTCTGGTTTTACACCATCTAAAACTTTAACGCTTTCGATATAACCTTCTTCAGCTAATACATTGGCAATTGCCACTTTTAGCTTGGATGAAGGCATACTAATCGCAACTTTGTTCGCAGCTTGACCGTTACGAATACGAGTCAACATATCTGCGATTGGATCTTGCATACTCATGTATTTTTACTCCGATTCCAAAATAAAGTGGTAAATTACCAACTCGCTTTCTTAAGGCCTGGAATTTCGCCGCGCATCGCAGCTTCACGTACCTTAATACGACTTAAACCAAACTTACGAAGAACACCATGTGGACGTCCAGTTTGGCGGCAACGGTTACGCTGACGGCTTGGGCTAGAATCACGTGGTAAAGTTTGTAACTTCAACACCGCATTCCAACGGTCTTCGTCAGAGGCATTTACATCAGAAATGATCTGTTTTAATTCAACACGTTTTGCGTAGAATTTTTCAGCTAGTTTTACGCGTTTTACATCACGCGCTTTCATTGATTGTTTAGCCATGATAACCTGCCTTATTTACGGAATGGGAAATTAAAGGCAGCAAGTAGTGCTTGACCTTCTTCATCACTTTTCGCAGTCGTAGTGATAGTAATATCTAAACCACGAACACGATCCACTTTATCATAATCGATTTCAGGGAAGATGATTTGCTCACGCACACCCATGCTGTAATTACCACGACCATCGAATGATTTCGCGTTTAAACCGCGGAAGTCACGAATACGTGGAACAGCAATTGTAATTAAACGTTCAAAGAACTCCCACATACGCTCACCGCGTAGTGTTACTTTACAACCGATTGGATATCCCTGACGGATTTTAAAGCCTGCAACAGATTTGCGTGCTTTTGTAATCAAAGGTTTCTGACCGCTAATTGCTGCTAAATCTGCTACTGCATTATCTAGCAATTTCTTATCGGTCAATGCTTCACCCACACCCATATTTAGGGTTATCTTTTCGATTCGTGGGACTTGCATGACAGATTTGTAGTTGAATTTTTCTTTCAATTCATTCACTACTTGATCTCTGTAGTAATCATGCAGTTTCGCCATCGCATTACTCCAGTTTGTTAAATGATTTCATTGTTAGATTTGAAGAAACGAACTTTCTTATCGTCTTCGAATCTAAAACCTACACGGTCAGCTTTATTTGTTTTCGGGTTAAAAATTGCAACATTTGACGCATCAATTGCTGCTTCTTTCTTCACTAAACCACCTTCTTTACCTAACGCAGGAACGGGTTTTTCGTGTTTAGTGATGATATTTACACCTTCAACAACCACTTTACCATTTGGTAACACTTTAGTTACCTTACCACGCTTACCTTTATCTTTACCAGCAAGCACGATTACTTCATCGTTTTGACGAATTTTTGCAGCCATTTGTCACTTCTCCTTACAGTACTTCTGGCGCCAAAGAGATGATTTTCATAAACTTCTCAGAACGAAGTTCACGAGTCACCGGTCCAAAAATACGAGTACCGATTGGTTGCTCTGTGTTATTGTTTAAAATTACACAAGCGTTACCATCGAAGCGAATGACTGATCCATCTGGGCGACGAACACCCTTCTTGGTGCGCACAACAACTGCTTTTAATACATCACCTTTTTTAACTTTACCGCGAGGAATTGCTTCTTTCACAGTAATTTTGATGATATCACCAATAGCAGCGTAACGACGGTGCGATCCACCTAGAACCTTGATACACATTACACTGCGAGCGCCTGAGTTATCAGCAACGTCCAGCATAGTCTGTTCTTGGATCATCTTAGTACTCCGCTAAAATTAATAAAACCCTTTCGGGACGAACCTATCCATATATAAAGATAGGACGTGGATTCTACCACAAGAAATAAGATGAAAGCAATATAAACAGCGGTTAAAAATGGAAAGATTTTTAACCACAAGCTCAAATTAAAACTTATGTTTTCAACCAGTTTGAATAAAAAAGCCAACGATGTAATATCATTGGCTTTTTAACGTTATATTAAGTTGATATTAAGCAATTACCGCTTTTTCAACTACACGAACTAAAGTCCATGATTTCGTTTTAGAGAGTGGACGACACTCTTTAACTTCAACGACATCACCTAATTTAGCTTCGTTGTTCTCGTCATGCACGTGTAATTTGGTTGTGCGACGGATAAACTTACCATAAAGTGGGTGTTTAACCTTGCGTTCAATAGCAACAACGAACGATTTGTCCATTTTATCGCTAACTACTTTACCTTGCACGCTACGAATTTTATCAGTCATTACTCACCCGCCTTCTCGGTTAATACAGTTTTTACTTGTGCAATGCTACGACGCACTTGTTTTAACTGATGGGTTTGTTGAAGCTGACCGGTGGCTGCTTGCATACGCAATTTGAATTGCTCACCTAAAAGGTTCACTAACTCAGCATTCAGCTCTTCAACATTTTTGTTACGTAGTTCTTGAGCTTTCATTACATCACCGTCTTAGTTACGAAAGTGGTCTTAATTGGCAATTTAGCAGCTGCTAGTGCAAATGCGTTTCTTGCGATCTCTTCAGACACACCATCCATTTCATATAGTACTTTACCCGGTTGGATTAAGGCTACCCAGTACTCAACGTTACCTTTACCTTTACCCATACGGACTTCTAATGGTTTCTCAGTAATTGGTTTATCTGGGAATACTCGGATCCAGATTTTACCTTGACGTTTAACCGCACGAGTCATCGCACGACGCGCTGCCTCAATTTGACGAGCGGTTAAACGACCACGACCAACTGCTTTCAAACCGAAGGTACCGAAGCTTACTTCTGTACCCGCTGCAATACCACGGTTACGACCTTTGTGGACTTTGCGGAATTTTGTACGTTTTGGTTGCAACATCTAGCGATTCTCCTTACTTACGACCTTTGCCGCGTGGAGCCTTTTTAGGCTTGTCAGCAGGTTGTTGTTCTGGTTGCGCGATTGCAGCCATTCCACCGAGGATTTCACCTTTGAAGATCCATACTTTAACGCCGATAACGCCGTATGTAGTATGAGCTTCTGCAGTGTTGTAATCGATGTCCGCACGTAATGTATGTAGAGGTACACGACCTTCACGATACCATTCAGAACGTGCAATTTCTGCACCACCTAAACGACCGCTTACTTCAACTTTGATACCTTTAGCACCTAAACGCATTGCGTTTTGTACTGCACGTTTCATAGCGCGACGGAACATTACACGACGCTCTAATTGAGAAGCGATGCTGTCTGCAACTAATTTTGCATCTAATTCAGGTTTTTTCACTTCAGCGATGTTGATTTGTGCTGGAACGCCTGCGATAGCCGCAACTGCGTTACGTAATTTTTCAACATCTTCGCCTTTTTTACCAATTACGATACCAGGACGAGCTGTGTGAATAGTTACACGGATGCTTTTTGCTGGACGCTCAATAGTGATGCGTGAAACTGAAGCACTCGCTAATTCTTTATTCAAGAATTTACGTACTTTGAAATCGCCATCTAAATTATCAGCGAAATCTTGTGTATTCGCGAACCAAGTAGAGCTCCAAGGCTTAACAATACCTAGGCGAATACCATGTGGATGTACTTTTTGACCCATTGCTATTCCTCTACTTATTAACGATCTGACACTACCACAGTGATGTGGCTAGTACGTTTTAAAATACGATCTGCACGACCTTTAGCACGTGGCATAACACGTTTCATGCTTGGACCTTCATCTACGAAAATCTTCGCTACTTTAAGATCATCGATATCTGCACCGTCATTGTGCTCTGCGTTAGCGATTGCTGATTCAAGCACTTTTTTCACTAAAGCTGCTGCTTTTTTGTTAGTGAAAGTTAAGATTTCTAATGCTTGAGCAACTTTCTTACCACGGATTAAATCCGCAACTAAGCGAGCTTTTTGCGCTGAAGTGCGAGCGTAACGATGTTTTGCAATAGTTTCCATCTTTTACCCCTTACTTCTTAGCTTTCTTATCCGCAGCGTGACCGCGGTAAGTACGAGTCGGTGCAAATTCACCTAATTTATGACCGATCATTTCATCAGATACATAAACAGGAACGTGCTGACGACCATTATGGACTGCGATGGTCAATCCGATCATTGATGGAATGATCATTGAACGACGGGACCAAGTTTTAATTGGTTTTTTATCCCCGCTTTCCACCGCCTTCTCTACCTTCTTCAACAAGTGTAGGTCAAGGAAAGGACCCTTCTTGAGAGAACGTGGCATGGCTAATCCTCTTTATTAATTAATATTATTTACCACGACGACGTACGATGAATTTATCAGTACGTTTGTTATGGCGAGTTTTCTTACCTTTAGTTTGAACGCCCCAAGGTGTTACTGGGTGTTTACCAAAGTTACGACCTTCACCACCACCGTGTGGGTGATCTACTGGGTTCATTGCTGTACCACGAACTGTTGGGCGAATGCCTCTCCAGCGGTTAGCACCTGCTTTACCCAATACGCGAAGCATATGTTCTGAGTTACCAACTTCACCAATAGTCGCTGTACACTCAGCTAATACTTTACGCATTTCGCCTGAACGAAGACGTAAAGTAACATAGTTACCTTCACGAGCGATAATTTGTACATAAGCACCAGCTGAACGAGCGATTTGACCGCCTTTACCTGGTTTTAATTCAACGTTATGTACTGTTGAACCAACTGGGATATTACGCATTGGTAATGAGTTACCAACTTTAATAGGCGCATTTGCACCAGATTGGATTGTATCGCCTGCAGATAGACCTTTAGGTGCTAAGATATAACGGCGTTCACCATCTTTATAAAGCACTAAAGCGATATTTGCAGAACGGTTAGGGTCATATTCAAGACGCTCAACAACCGCTGGAATATCTAACTTGTTACGTTTGAAATCGATTAAACGGTAATGTTGTTTATGACCACCACCAATATGGCGAGTAGTAATACGTCCGAAATTGTTACGACCACCAGTTTTAGATTTAGTATCTAAAAGTGGAGCGTAAGGTTTACCCTTGTGCAATTCAGGGTTCACGATTTTAACAACGTGACGACGACCAGCGGAGGTCGGCTTACATTTAACGATAGCCATTATCTTCTACTCCTCCGAATTACTCTGCACCTTCAACGAAGTCAAGTGATTGACCTTCTTGAAGAGTTACATAAGCTTTTTTCCAGTCACTGCGACGTCCCATTCTTGCACCGTGACGTTTAGTTTTACCTTTAACTACAACGGTACGAACAGAATCCACTTTCACTTCAAATAATTGCTCAACTGCGTTAGCAATTTCAACTTTATTTGCATCTAAAGCTACTTTGAAAACGATAGTGTTAGACTTCTCAGCGTTATTTGTTGCTTTTTCAGAGACATGTGGTGCTTTTAACACTTTTAGCAAACGTTCTTGTTGAATCATGCTAACATCTCCTCAATTTGTTTCACAGCATCTACAGTTACAACAACTTTATCGAATGCGATTAAGCTTACTGGATCAATACCTTGAACATCACGTACATCTACTTTGTAAAGGTTACGTGCTGCTAAGAATAGATTTTCATCTAAGCTTGCTGTGATAATTAACACATCTTCAAGTGCTAATTCTTTTAATTTTTGTACTAAAACTTTCGTTTTTGGTGCTTCAACTTCGAACTTATCAACAACCACTAAACGGTCTTGACGAACAAGTTCAGAAAGAATGCTCTTGATTGCACCACGGTACATTTTCTTGTTCACTTTTTGGCTGTGATCTTGTGGTTTAGCTGCGAAAGTTACACCACCTGAACGCCAGATTGGTGACTTGATATCACCTGAACGAGCGCGACCTGTACCTTTTTGACGCCAAGGTTTTTTACCTGAACCAGACACTTCAGCACGAGTTTTTTGTGCACGAGAACCTTGACGAGCACCTGCTGCATAAGCAACAACAACTTGGTGAATCAATGCTTCGTTGAACTCACGTCCGAAGGTAGTTTCAGAAACAGTTAGTGCGTTTGCACCTACAACTTGTAATTCCATCTCTATCTCCTGACTTATGCTTTAACTGCTGGTTTAACGATAACATCACCATTAGTTGCGCCTGGAACAGCACCTTTAACTAATAGTAATTTACGTTCAGCATCAACACGAACAACTTCTAGTGATTGAACGGTTACACGCTCAGCACCTAAGTGTCCTGCCATTTTTTTGCCTTTAAACACACGACCTGGAGTTTGGTTTTGACCAATAGAACCAAGCACACGATGTGATAAAGAGTTACCGTGAGTAGCATCTTGGGTACGGAAGTTCCAGCGTTTAACACCGCCAGCAAAACCTTTACCTTTAGAAGTACCAGTAACATCAACTTTTTTAACATCAGCGAAGATGTCAACATTAATTTCTTGACCTAAAGTGAATTCTTCACCTTCAGTAGTACGAAATTCCCATAAACCGCGACCAGCTTCAACACCTGCTTTCACGAAATGACCAGCTTCTGGCTTAGTTACACGACTTGCTTTTTTAGAGCCAGTAGTAACTTGAATTGCAGAATAGCCATCTGTTTCTACAGTTTTAACTTGAGTAACACGGTTGGCTTCGATTTCGATAACGGTAACTGGAATTGAAACGCCATCTTCATTGAAGATACGAGTCATACCAACTTTACGACCGACTAAACCAATCATTGTAATAACCTCTTAATTAACCTAGGCTAATCTGCACGTCAACGCCGGCAGCTAGATCTAAACGCATTAATGCATCAACAGTTTTTTCTGTTGGCTCAACAATATCAACCAAACGTTTGTGAGTACGGATTTCGTATTGATCACGCGCGTCTTTGTTCACGTGTGGAGAAATCAACACTGTGAAACGCTCTTTACGAGTTGGTAACGGAATTGGACCACGAACTTGTGCACCAGTACGTTTAGCTGTTTCTACGATCTCCGCAGTAGACTGATCGATCAAACGGTGATCGAATGCTTTCAAGCGGATACGGATTCTTTGGTTCTGCATTAGACCAGAGCTCCAATCAAAATTTAGCTAATAAAAAACTAACACCAACACTTTTCTTACTTCTAAAAACGAAAAGGGGTGCAAGTTGACCTGTTTATAGTTTCCCAATCGGAAACATTTTACGTATTACATATCGTAATACTCGTTTAATAAATGATTACATTAAACGGCTTTCATTAAGAAAGCTGGTGGATTATACCTGAATTAAGAGATATTGCAAGTATCTTTTATTAAATGAATTGTTATTCTAATGAACGCCTCTACGATGTCACTCTATACCAAATTTCATATAATAAAATTTCATAATAAATCTTAATTTTTATTATTGATAACCATAAAAATTAGTGATTAAATCATAGCCACTGTAAGATGTTGTTGTATTTGCATTTTACCCAAAAGACGACTTTTTTATTTATCCAAATCAAGAGAATAGATATGAGTAATAGTACACTGAATCGTTCAACCTCGCCGCAAAAAAATTTTAAACTAAACAAAATCTTACTTGCTTTATTTGCCTTAAATATAGCGCCTGCTGTTTTATCTGAACCAGTAATTATTCCCACAGAAACTGGTCTTTCTGTCATAGAAAAGCATATGGATAATGCGGGATTTGTTTTTGGTTTAATAAAACGAGATGAGGAAGGAAATTTTTTTGACCACTATCTTGCAAAAGAGAATATCAAAATAGATATTGATAACTCTCAAAACGAAGTCAACACCTCACAAACATTCGGAGTCCTTTATTTAGTTACTGGAGAACTTCCTGATAAAGCCCAAGTAACAAGCACATTTGGTAACAAAAATACCAGTTTGACAAATATCTCTACAATAGGGAAAGGTATCACCTATGGTGTGGCTGCTTTAGGCAAAAAAAATAAAAATGGTCCTAATCTTACCTTTGAAGGGAAAAAACTTGAGATAAATGTTAACTCGCTTAATAACTATGCAATGGGAATAAATGTTCAGAATAATACATTTGGTCAAAATGGTTATGCTCCTGCAACAGTTATTATCAACGCTGAAGATACCCTTATCAACGCAAAATCAACACTCAAATTTAACGAAAAAGATCAAGATAATTATGCAATTGCTATGTCTGTGTTCTCTCAAGGTGTATTAGAGATTAATGGTAATTTAGAAGTACATGCAGATACGTTGCTTTCTACTCGAGGAGATGCGATTACAAGAATAAATAAAAAGAATGATCCGAGTAAATTGATTAAATTACATGGTGATATTCATTTTAATTATGATAAACAAACCAGTGGTACACCAATTGTCGCCGATGTTGCCATCAATTTAGCGAATGATTCATCTTATTGGAAAGGAAACTCTCTCATTTCTGGTACAAATATTCCGGCTGGTTATGATGAATTAAATTCCTTTAAACTCGGGTTGGCAAATGGTGCACAGTGGTTGACAGATAAAAGCAGTATTGTGAATGAGCTCACTATAAATAATGGGGTCATTAATATGACTGGCGATAACACACAAACTGTAAAAATTGAGAGAATCACGGGTCCTGCAGGGACAGTCAATATTCTCGTATCTCAACAAGGCGATTTGCTAGAAACAGGGAAATTGGCTATTCTTTCATCAGGAAATTTACCACATGCCGTAGACAAAACAAAACTGACATTCAACTATCTTGGATTAAATGCTGATCAGCTCGCCCATGATCCTAAATTACTCGATAAATTAGTTTTGAACACATCCGCACCAGAAGGTCAAGATCCAACGATTACTGCCGAGATCTCAGAAGGCTTACTTGCAGGTAAATTGTCGGCTGATTTAGAGAATCATTTAACAGGAAACAAAGTTAAACGTATCCATCAAAGTAATAGCACTAGAACCCTTGATTATATTCGCCATATTTCTGCTTTATCTGCGTTCGCTTGGAGACAAGAAAACAATACATTACATCAACGCCTAGGTGAACTACGTAACATGAGTAGCAGTGATGGAGTGTGGGCTCGAGTGAGCGGTAATAAACTCAAACTTCAAGATGACTACAGCAATACCAACACAGCCGTCCAAGTCGGCTATGATAAAGCAATTGGTGACTGGCACTATGGTTTTGCGCTTAGCCATAACCGAGGAAAAACCGATGTTACGGCTGGGACAGCTAAAAATAAGGATACTTCGCTTTCCCTTTATGCAACATGGTTAAGTCAAGATGGGCTCTATTCTGACATTGTCTTACGACAAGGGTACTTATCCAATGACTATACTTATGATGTTGAGGCAGGAAAAACTGTCGCTGACTATCACACTTGGGGTGTTTCTCTCAGTGGTGAAGTTGGTAAAAAAATCGCCTTTAACAATCAATGGTATATTACACCACAAGCACAATTATCATCATTCTTTATTAATGGTAAAAATTACACAACAGAAAATGGTCTACATGTATCACAAGACACGTATAAAACCACTGTTGGTCGTTTAGGCGTGCAACTTGGCAGAAATATCAAAGAAAACAGCGATATCTATCTTAAAGTTTCTTGGTTACATGATTTCTCAAATAACCTATCAGGGCAGGTTGCACGTGAGAATGTGAGTAAACGCTTTGAAGCCCGTTCAGATCGTGCTTGGTTAGAAACAGGATTAGGTATTAATCATAAATTATCTAAAACAAGCCATGTATACGCAGATATGAGCCAAATGTCAGGTAAACATCTCAAATCACCTTGGCAATGGAATGTGGGTATGCGTGTTGAATTTTAATTCACTCATCTACTTTAAAACCGAAAACCACTTTCAGATGAAAGTGGTTTTTTAGCCTCAACTTCAGCGAATCGTCCATAAGGATAATTTCAATATCTATCATGAAATGTTATGATAAACGTCTATTCTTTATGCATTAATGAGATGTTATGTCTACACGTCTTACAACAATAAAATCAAAAATTCGCTATTTTTTATATAGAAAAATTCGTCAAACCCATCGTATATCGCGCAAAACACTAGAGTTTACCTGCTTATTAATTGGCGCGGCGCTGGTTGCACTTTTTTCCCTTGGTTTTGCTAAATTTGCCGATCTTGGTTTAGAGTTGAATGCTCACTGGACAGCCCAATATCCTGTTGCAGTCTGGTTTGTTCTGCCTTTAGGGCTAGCTTTATTGGCATGGTTTACTGCCAAATATACGCCTTATGTAGCAGGCAGTGGTATACCACAAGTGATCGCGTCCATGAGTCTGCCCTATGGAGCGAATAAAAACCGACTCATTGCATTCTGGCAAACTTTATGGAAAATTCCTCTGACTTTCTTAGCAATGCTCATTGGCGCCTCAGTTGGACGAGAAGGTCCTTCTGTTCAAGTGGGCGCTGCTGTCATGCTAGCTTGGGGTAACTTTTGCCGTAAACATGGTGTGGCATTTAACGGGCTAAGTGCAAATGAGTTAATGGCAACTGGTGCTGCAGGTGGATTGGCAGCGGCATTCAATGCACCATTAGCTGGCGTCATTTTTGCCATTGAAGAACTGGGGCGTGGTGTCCTACTACGCTGGGAGCGTCGTGTGCTGTTAGGTGTACTTGCCGCCGGTTTTATTCTGGTCGCCATTGAGGGAAATAATCCTTACTTTCCACGATATCATGGAGAAACATCTGTTCCTTATATGTTTTTATGGGTGGGACTGTGCGGTCTCGTTTGTGGTGTTTTAGGAGGAATTTTTGCCCGCTTATTAGTAAAAGGTCTCGCGGGGCTCTCTCCTGCGAAGATGCGAGGCTGGATTCGTCGCCACCCAATTTATATCGCGCTATTACTTGGTTTATTTTTAGCCGCACTAGGCACATATACACAGGGAAAAACTTACGGTACAGGTTATGAAGTAGTGGCACATGCTTTAGATGGTGGAAAAACACCTGCAGAGTTGGGTATATTAAAACTTTTCTCTACAGTGGCGACCTATTGGACAGGTGTAGCGGGAGGGATTTTTACACCTGCCTTAACGACGGGCGCAGGTATTGGCGCACAAATTTGGGCATTCACAGATGGTAGCGTTGATCAGCGTTTATTCGTTTTACTTTGTATGGCTGGCTTTCTTGCAGGAGCCACACAATCCCCCGTCACGTCAAGTGTCGTCGTGATGGAAATGACAGGTTGTCAGCCTGTATTATTTTGGTTATTGATTTGTTGTTTAGTTTCGTCCATTATTTCACGCCAATTTCATCCTAAACCTTTTTATCATTTTGCAGCGGGACGTTTCCGCCAACGTATTCAAGAAGACACAAAAGAAGAACAAAAATGAGCCAAAATCAACCGCACTTTTATCGAGGTCGCTTTTCTGTAGCACCAATGCTAGATTGGACAACACGTCATTGTCGCTACTTCCATCGTCAATTTAGCCGACATGCTTTGCTCTATACAGAGATGGTGACAACGGGAGCCATTCTCTACGCGAAATATGATCATCTCGCGTTTTCTCCTGATGAAAATCCTGTTGCACTACAGTTAGGCGGTAGCGATCCCGTCCAATTAAGTCAATGTGCTCAATTAGCAGAACAGCGTGGTTACCATGAAATTAATTTAAATGTAGGCTGTCCCTCTGACCGTGTCCAAAATGGGATGTTCGGCGCCTGTTTAATGGCAAAAGCGGACTTAGTTGCGGAATGTGTCAACGCAATGCAAGCGGTAGTTCACATTCCTGTCACAGTAAAAACACGTATTGGTATTGATGAATTAGATAGCTACGACTTCTTGTGCGATTTTGTACAAAAAGTTGCTCAAGCGGGCTGCCAAGAATTTATTATCCATGCGAGAAAAGCCTGGCTTTCGGGGCTAAGTCCGAAAGAAAACCGTGAGATTCCGCCTTTAGATTATGAACGGGTATACCAACTAAAACGGGATTTTCCTCATTTACTTATGAGTATTAACGGTGGCATTAAAACCATTGAAGAAATGCAACAGCATTTACAACATATGGACGGGGTCATGATTGGACGCGAAGCGTATCAAAATCCAAGTTTATTGGGCTATATCGACCAAGCATTATTTGATCCTACCCGCCCAATCATCACACCACGAGAAGCAGTGGAAAATATGTTCCCTTATATTGAGCAACAGCTCAGCCAAGGCGTTTATCTCAATCATATAGTGCGCCATATGCTTGGTGCCTTCCAATCTTGTAAAGGCGCTCGTCAGTGGCGGCGTTATTTAAGTGAACATGCCCATAAAGCAGGTTCAGGGCTAGAAGTTGTTGAAACTGCACTAAGTTTTGTTGAGGAAAGCTAAAAAAGTGCGGTCAAAATTTTAAAAATTTGACCGCACTTTTGTTTTATCGAATAAATTGAATCGGCTTAAAGGATATTTTCAAATTTTTCCATCACCCATTTTGGCCAAACACTTGATTGCACTTCACCGATATGCTTTTTCTGTAATAATAGCATCACTAAGCGAGAACGACCAATTCCACCACCAATCGATAAGGGTAAACGCCCATTAATTAAATCTTGGTGCCAATCAAATTGTAAACGATCTTCATTGTTCGTTAACGCGAGTTGCTTACGCAGTGCAGCTTCATCTACACGGATCCCCATCGAAGAAAGTTCGAATGCACGTTCTAGTACTGGGTTCCAAACTAAAATATCACCATTTAAACCGTAATAACCTTTTTCTGAAGGTGTCGTCCAGTCATCATAATCGGGGGCACGCATATCATGCGGTTTGCCATCAGATAATTTGCCACCAATGCCAATGAGGAATACCGCGCCATATTCTTTACAAATGGCATTTTCACGTTCTTTATCGTTCATGTTAGGAAAACGCTGAACCAATTCTTCACTGTGAACAAATTGAATCGCTTTAGGTAAAAATTTAGTTAAACCAAATTTTTGACTGACCGCTTCTTCTGTTTCTAAAATCGCAGCATAAATAGAACGTACTGTTTGTTTTAAGTACTCCACATTACGCTGCTCTGGAGAAATGACTTTTTCCCAATCCCATTGATCCACATAAACTGAATGAGTCTGATCCAGTGAGTCTTCATCAGGACGCAGTGCCGTCATATGTACAAATAAGCCTTCTCCTTGTGCAAAATTAAAGCGAGCTAAGGTATGACGCTTCCATTTGGCTAAAGAATGAACAACCTCAAACGTCGCATCTGTGATCTGTTTCACATTTACTTGGACTGCCTTCTCGGCACCTGAAAGATTATCTTGAATACCATTACCGACTTGACTTAGGATAGGTCCTTGAACTTCAACAATCCCTAAATGTTCTGCTAATTTTTCTGTGAAGGTGTTCTTTGCGAAACTAATTTCTTGTTGTTGTAAAATAAATGACTTTTTCATTACTCAATACCTTAAAAAATAGATCTATATCAAAAATTGTTTGATATTATTTAATATTCAAGCAACATAACTCAATACATTTCCTTAAAAAAGGGGTATACTATAGATAAATTCAAATATAAAAGATGTTTTTTTGAATAAAATCTAAAAAGGATAACCTTATGCACAACATTGACAATCTAGATCAGCAAATTTTACGTGTATTAACTAAAGATGCTCGCACACCTTATGCTGAAATGGCAAAAAATTTTGGGGTGAGTCCCGGTACTATCCATGTGCGCGTTGAGAAAATGCGCCAAGCAGGCATCATTGAGGGAACGAAAGTTCGAATTAATGAACGGAAACTCGGTTATGATGTGTGTTGTTTTATTGGTATTATATTGAAAAGTGCAAAAGACTATGAAAAAGTCATTAAAAAACTCGAATGCTTTGACGAGGTGGTTGAAGCCTATTATACAACGGGAAATTACTCCATTTTTATTAAAGTCATGACACATACTATCGCAGAATTACATTCTGTGCTTGCAACAAAAATTCAATTAATTGATGAAATTCAATCAACTGAAACCCTAATTTCAATGCAAAATCCGATTTTGCGTGATATTAAACCCTAACCTAACATAATAATAAGGAGAGATTATGTCAGAAGTATTTCATTTAGGTTTAACGAAAGCTATGTTAGAAGGTGCAAAACTCGCTATTACGCCAGGTGCACCAGAACGTGTTGAAAAAATTGCACGCTTATTAGAGCGTCCAAAATTTCTTGCTTCAACACGTGAATTTACCTCTTGGCTAGGTTATATCGGTGATAAAGCAGTTGTTGTCTGTTCAACAGGGATTGGTGGACCCTCTGTCTCTATTGCCGTTGAAGAACTTGCACAATTAGGTGTACGTACTTTCTTACGTATTGGCACCACGGGCGCAATTCAACCCCATATTAATGTCGGTGACATTTTAGTGACAACGGGTGCAGTACGTTTAGACGGCGCAAGTTTACACTTTGCACCAATGGAATATCCTGCTGTGGCTAACTTTGAATGTACTACCGCACTCTATCAAGCAGCGAAAGCTTGTGCGAATCAAAACGTTTATGTTGGGATTACCGCCGCTTCTGATACGTTCTACCCAGGACAAGAACGTTATGACACATACAGTGGTAAAGTCTATCGCCATTTCCAAGGCTCATTAAAGCAATGGCAAGATCTCAATGTCATGAACTTCGAAATGGAATCTGCGACGTTATTTACAATGTGCTCTGCTTTAGGCTTACGCGCAGGTATGGTTGCAGGTGCCATTGTTAATCGTACGCAACAAGAAATCCCAAATGAAGAGCTCGCGAAAAACGTCGAGAAAAATGCTATCGAAGTCGTTGTTAAAGCGGCAGCACAACTCGTATAATATTTAACTTCTTTTCTACTAAAAACGCTTGATTTCACATCAAGCGTTTTCTTTTTTATCCTCATCATTTTTCAAAAATCCACCGTACTTTGTTTAGCTATTCAACTTTTTCTATATTATTTAACCTTTTTTAGTATACTTTATCGCCTTTTGTTTATAAATTATGTACAATGAAAAGCTTTCTTGCTTTACTACTCTTTTGAGATTTTTTTATGACATTTTCTTCACCAAATATTGGTTTTATTAGTCTCGGTTGCCCTAAAAATTTAGTTGACTCTGAACGTATTTTGACAGAATTACGTTCTGATGGTTATAACATCATTCCCAGTTATGAAAACGCAGACTTAGTGATAGTTAACACTTGTGGTTTCATTGACAGTGCCGTTCAAGAATCGCTAGAAGCGATTGGCGAAGCACTAGAAGAAAATGGGAAAGTCATTGTAACAGGCTGCTTAGGTGCGAAAGAAGACCGTATTCGTGAAGTTCATCCCAAAGTATTGGAAGTCACAGGTCCACATAGTTATGAAGCTGTGATGACCCAAGTACACAAATATGTCCCGAAGCCAGCGTACAACCCTTATATTAACCTTGTACCAAAGCAAGGGGTAAAACTCACACCAAAACATTATGCTTATTTAAAAATTTCAGAGGGATGCGACCATCGTTGCACATTCTGTATTATCCCATCGATGCGTGGTGATCTGGAAAGCCGCTCCATTATACAGGTATTAGACGAAGCAAAACGTCTCGTGGATGCTGGGGTAAAAGAGCTCTTAATTGTTTCACAAGATACCTCTGCTTATTCACTCGATCAGCGTAAAGAAAACCAAAATAAAACGGTTTTCTGGAATGGTATGCCGATTAAAAACAATCTCATTAGTTTATGTGAGCAACTAGGAACCTTAGGTGTCTGGGTACGCCTACATTACGTGTATCCCTATCCACATGTTGATGACCTAATTCCACTCATGGCAGAAGGCAAAATTTTGCCTTACTTAGACATTCCATTACAGCATGCCAGTCCAACGATTCTGAAAGCCATGAAAAGACCTGGCTCAATTGACCGCACATTAGAACGAATTAAAAAATGGCGTGAAATTTGTCCAGATTTAACATTGCGTTCAACGTTTATTGTCGGTTTCCCAGGTGAAACCGAGGAAGATTTCCAATTACTCTTAAACTTCTTAAAAGAGGCACAACTTGATCGCGTAGGTTGCTTTAAATTTAGTCCTGTTGAAGGGGCCGTTGCAACCACAATGCCAAATCAAGTACCAGAAGAAATCAAAGAAGATCGCTTCCACCGTTTTATGCAATTACAGCAGCAAATCTCTGCTGAGCGCCTACAACAAAAAGTAGGTAAAACCCTCACCGTAATAGTCGACGAAGTGAATGACGAAGGAATCATTGCACGCGCTATGGCAGACGCACCAGAAATTGACGGTGTCGTCTACGTTGATAATCCAAACGATCTAGAGATTCAGGTTGGACAATTTATCCGCGCGCACATTACCTATGCAGACGAGTACGATCTTTACGGAAATTTAACAAATTAGTTACATTTTTATAACTTTACAATGTTAAGTGTAGTGATTAATTTGCGATCATCATACAATAAATGTCCAACTTATTTCTTATCTATCCTTATTTCATAAGCAGTATCGGGAATAAGGAGCATAGCTCATTGAATAAATAAGAATCTTCTCAATATCTCTAACGGAAATAATAGGTAAAATAAAATGAATAAAATCTACCGCACTTTATGGAATAAGGCCACACAAAGCAGTGTTGTTGTTTCAGTGTGGGCTAGTGACAATATTTGCATAATTAAAATAAAAAAATTTGGCTCAAAAAAACTAGCTCAAAGTCAATAATGGCGCGGATTTGATAAGGTTTGTAAGTGTAGATTTATGCAAATAATGCAATTTTAAAAAATGGTAAAAAATAGTTAAAAAATGCGTTTTTATTTGCAGATAGTGAGCAGTTTTTAGATCGATTTAAAACGGTTTTTAAAAATATTTAAAAACCGTTTTTTTATTGTTTAAAAATCACGATACCCTCTAACGACTTGACCAATAACAATTAAGCTATTGGCTTCATCAGAAGTAAGTTTAATTGGTTTATATGTTGGATTTTCACTAATTAAATCTACCCCATCAAAGTTTATTTGAATCTTTTTGACCCACATTAAGCCATTGTGGTTAATGATAAAAATTCTACCCTCTCTTAAATTATGTTTAGACATATCGACAACCATATCTTCACCATCTTTTAGTACTGGATACATGCTGTCACCGTCAAGTTTGAACATTCCACAGTCTTTAGGTTTTAGTCCGCGTGACGTTAACCAAGAAGCTTCGATTTTTGTGTATTTAGGTTCTATTTCATTATTTAATGCTCCAAAACCTGCTGATACGCTGATTTCTCTGAAATCTCTGATTTCTACAAAACCATCATCTTCTGCGGTTATTGCACTATGTGAAATTTGATTAGTTTCTGTAATAAGTGTGCTAGATTTTTCTCCTAGAGCCAGCCATTCAATATTTACACCGCCGTATTGTGCAAGAGTTATAAGATTATCAAGTGTTGGTAAACTTGTACCAGATAAATAGTTGTGTAGTGTGCTGTATGAAATCCCTACTTCTTTTGCAAATGATCTACCGCTTCTATTTCCGATCAGTAGTTTTAATCTTTCGCTAAAATCTGTTCCTTTTTCCTGTTCCAAAAAAGGATCCAATATGTGACAGCTCTCTTTTTGTTCCTTTTCTTGTGATATCAATGTTTCCATAGCTATATCCCTAAAAAATAAATATTCATAAAAGGAACAAAATAATGTTGACTTGTTCCTTTTTTAGATCAATAATGTTATTACATTGAATAATACTCTAGTGTTATTACAAGTAACAACTCTTTAGATTATCAGAAAAAGGAACAAATGCAATGCGTAATGATTGGGAAAGAGTAGATATTATCTATGCGCTAAATAAAAAAGGAACAAATTTGGCTCGTCTTTCTAGAGAATCTGGTTTGAACTCAAGAACATTAAATAATGCTCTTGATAGAAGATATCCAAAAGGTGAGAGAATCATTGCAGATGCAATTGGTGTTTCGCCAGAGGAAATATGGCCATCTCGTTATACCGCTCGTCAAGCATAAGGAGTTAGCCATGTGGTTAACAGTCTCTGAATTAGTTAAATGCCCAAGCCTTCCATCATCTGAGCGTGGATGTCGTAAAGCTCTGGATAAATTAACCAATAAAAATCCTTCGATTAGACGCAAAAAAACAGGAACAAAAGCATTCGAGTATAACTCGTTGTTTTTATCTGAAAAAATCCAAAAAGAAATACAAGAGATCTTTTCTAATGCCGTGGTTCAACGTAAGCCAACCCTGCCCGCTGTTAAACAAATCGATCTCGATGATGTTACAAGTAAGCAACGGGATATAGCAGACGCTCGAATGGCATTAGTTGCTTATGTTCAGAATCTAGAACAAGTCAAAACTAGAGATGCAGCGATTAAGTTTATTTGCAATTCCGCTAAATTTGGTCAATTGCCCGATGAAGTAATGGCGTTAGTTGAGCGTGCGAATTGTAAAAACGGTAAAAACTGCGGTCGCGTTCTATCACACAGAACGCTGTATAGCTGGGTGCTTGATTACAACAAAGCAAAAACGCCAGAAGAACGCTTAAAAGCGTTAGTGCCGAGCCAGCGCAAAGCAGATCGTGTATCGTCAACTAGTACCGATGCAATCAATGGAAGTCAATTATATTTAGCATTAAATACGCTAGGATATGTTGGTGATACCCTAGTCACAAATGTGTTAGGAGGAAATGCCAATATTGTAAAAAATGGCAACACTGCTGGTTCTCTAACTATGTCTAATATTGGTGGTACAGGACAAGATACTCTTCATGATGCTATTGCTGCAGTAAATACTGCTGCCGCACAAAAAACAACCGTTGTTGCTGGTAAAAACATGGTCGTGAAAAATACAGGCAGCACAACACATCCTAGTTATACAGTTGAAACAACCGAAGATGTTGAGTTTAAAACAGTAAAAGTGGGCGAAAACCAAGAAATCGAAATGAATAAAGATGGGATTGCTGCTGGTAGTGTGTATATCAATACACAAGAAGATGATATTACGGGATTAAGTAATACGACGTTAGGACAAGATAACTTTGCTGCGGATGGTCGTGCAGCAACAGAAGAACAATTAAGTGAAACTGTTGATAATGTCGTCAAAGTGCTGGGCGGCAATGCACAAAATGAAAATGGTGAAATCAGTATGAGTAATATCGGTGATACGGGTGAAAATACGATTCATGATGCCATCAAAGCAATCAATGCGACCGCTAAAGCCGCTAAAACAACGGTTGAAGCGGGTGAAAATATTGAAGTAACGACGAAAACAGCTGACGATGGCAGCCAAACCTATACAGTCGCAACGAAAAAAGACGTGAAATTTAACAGTGCGCTCGCAGGCGGTACAAAAATCGATCATAACGGCTTAACCTTTGTGAACGATGAGGGAACTGCGATTTCAAATAGCCCAATTATCAGTAAAACAGGCATTGATGCAGGTCATCAAAAAGTGAAACAAGTCCAAAATGGAGACATAACTAAAGCGAGTAAAGATGCGGTAAACGGCGGTCAGTTATTTGCTCAAGGTGAAGGCGTAAAAAATATTATCGGCGGTAATACAACTTACGATTCCACCACAGGAAAATACACGAATCAGGACATCGGTGGGACAGGTAAAAACACGATCCATGATGCTATCAAAGCCAGTCAAACTGAAGTAACCGCAGGTAAAAATATGAACGTCACATCAAGCAAAGGAGAAAATGGACAAACTGTCTACCACGTTGCAACACAAGATAACCTTGCCTTTACAGAAGTCAAAGTCGGACCAAATGTGACGATTAATGAAACAGGCCTACAAGTCGGTAATATTAATCTGAATGCCGCCACGAACAAGATCACTGGTATTGCGAAAGGCGAGGTATCTGCAACTAGTACTGAGGCAGTAAATGGTAGTCAGCTCTATCAAACTCACCAAAATATTAATAAGTTAGACAAAAACTTACGTGCCGGTATTGCTGGGGCTAACGCCGCAGCGGGTCTCCCACAAGCCTATTTACCGGGTAAAAGCATGATTGCTCTTGCCGCGGGAACCTATAAAGGTGAAAATGCTTTAGCATTAGGGGTTTCTCGTATTTCAGATAATGGTAAAGTGATCATTAAATTAACGGGGAACACTAACTCACGTGGCGATGTAGGAGGAAGCATCGGAGCAGGTTATCAATGGTAATCTCGATCTACGGTTGAAAACATAGATAAAGGAGGCGCTATTCGATTGTATTGAATAGCGCCTCATTGTATTCTAGGCTAATCACATTCATTTATCCATAGAGGGTCGAAATGACTATTCGTATTTTATTTGTGTGCTTAGGCAATATCTGCCGCTCCCCCATGGCAGAATTTCTAATGCGAGAAAAAATAAAACAAGCAACATTACAAAACGAGATTGAAACCAGCAGTGCAGGAACATCAGGTTGGCACGATGGTGAAAATATGCATTGTGGTACAGCAGAAATCTTAGACTTACATCACATCAACAGCGCAGGATTTCAAAGCAGAAAAGTGCGAGCAGAGGATTGGTTATCTTATGATTATATTATCGCAATGGATGACGCTAACTTACAAGAGCTGGAGGCGCTTTTTGGACACCATCCTGAAAAATTATTTAAAATCACGGATTTGTGCCCTCAGTTAGACTGTCGTAACATACCTGACCCGTGGTACACCAAGAACTTTCATCAAACTTATCAATTATTAGATCAATGCTGTAATGTTTTACTCAGTAAAATACGTGTTACGCACTCTCTTTAAATTTGTGATCTATAACACATTTATTTTATGCAAATTTCGATAAGATACGATTAAGATGTTTATCTTTTATACTTCAACACTAAAAGGAGTACCTATGTTTCCCGAATTTCGTGATTTAATTTCTCAATTAAAAATTGAAGATGCCCATTTTAGTCGTTTATTTGATAAGCACAATGAATTAGATCAACGTATCAAGAATATCGAATTGAATATTGAACTTGGTACTCCTACTGAAGTAGAGAACCTAAAAAAAGAAAAGTTGCGCTTAAAAGATGAAATGTACGCGATACTCAAAAAACACCAATAAATTAAAAATGGATAAAAAAGAACCGCACTGAATGTGCGGTTCTTCGTTATGTTACTGCAATTAATGTTTGCATCCACCGTTGCCACAACATCCATCATGTTCATGATGATGGTGGTGATCATGATGCTCGTGACTACCACATCCACAACCGTGTTCATCGTCATGGTGATGACCACCACAGCAACCGCCTTCTTGATGAACATGACCGTGTGTCATCTCTTCTTCTGTCGCTTGACGTGTTGCCACGACTTCAACGGTAAATAATAATTCTTGACCTGCAAGCATGTGATTACCATCAACGACCACATCATTTTCCGCGACTTCCGTAATCACAACAGGAAGTGGACCAATATCCGTATCCGCGATAAAACGCATACCCACAACGAGTTCATCAACACCTTGGAACACGTCTTTTGGTACACGTTGTACCATATTTTCATTGTATTCACCGTAACCTTCTTCAGGTTGCACACGTACTTCAAATTTATCGCCCACTGCTTTGCCTTCTAAGGCATTTTCTAGCCCAATCACTAAATTATTATGACCTTGTAAATATTCTAATGGTTGATTTGTCGGTGCTTCATCAACTAATACACCGTCTGCAGTACGAACTTGGTAAGCAATGCTTACCACAACATTTTTTGCTACTTTCATTATTACTCCAATTTTTAGCGAATGAATTTTGTTATTGTATAAGAAATATCATCCATTAGAAAGTTAATCATGGATTAATTCAATTTTTGCGTGAACTTCTGCTCGAATCTTAGTTCGCCCTGCCTCTAGCTGAATCTCATCTTGATAAGATGAAACAGAATTTGCCTGCATCATTTTTGTCGCATAAGCACGTGGTTGAATCATATCATGAGGGGTAGATAAATTGAGTTCAAGCACCTTATACCCTTTACTCTTTAAGCTAGTTTGGATCACCTTTGCTTTTTGTTCAAATTTTTGTAATACGGCTTGAGTCATTTCTTGTTCTAACGCAGTCAATTTCTCCATCGACAAGGTAGCATAAAGTTTTTCAATCATAAGATGATGATTTAACTCACCAATCAATTTAGACAATGCAACAGAATCTTTACTTTGTAAAACTAATTCAGCACGACTCACCCAGCCGTTTTGCTTACCCTCTTTTCCATAACGTACATAAGTATTTCGTTCTTGTGATTGAATCGCCACACTATCTTGTTTTTTAACCAAAGCAACCGCCGCATTCATGCGTTCTGTCACTTTCTGATCCAATACATGAATATCCTTGCCCTCTTCTTGTGTAAACATGACGACTTGCATGAGATCTTGAGCCACCTCTTTTTCGACCTCCGCATTAAACGTGATAATGTTCATCGGCGGTGCTTCAGCATAAGTTTCCATCGCAAAAGGCAATGCCAGCAAAGCTGGCATAAGATGTTTTAATTTCATAACCTATCCTTATTAAGAATCAAAAAATAATCACTTATTAGGCAATACCCACTTTAAATAGTTCAAAAGAAAACCGCACTCTTAGCAAAGCCAAAAGTGCGGTCTTATTTCATACTATTTTAAAATTAATGACGCTCATCTTCATCATCAAAAAACTCACCGTCATCACCATATTCGTCATCATTCTCATTTGGGTCTTCAAAATAGGTTCCCCACCCATCATAGATGCCCCCCAATTTCTCAACTAAAGGAATAAGCTCTTTTTGTTGAGCATCAATAATTTCAGGTTTTAATGCAACTTCACTGATAATATCAAAACAGAAAATCAGTTTTCCATTATCATCCTCAAACTCTTCTGCTTCAGAAACTTCATAGCCAGCTTTAAATGCTTCTACTGCAATTTTTTCCAACTTATCAAAATCGTGATGTGCGATATGATGTTCAATAATATACAGCGCATCAGGATCACTGCCGTCATTCAATAAATCAGTGATAATTTCACGTGTTTCTGTTTGTAATGCTTGTAAATCAGTCATAATCATTGCCCCTTAGAGATAAACGAGCACTATTGTAAAGTGTCTAGGTAAGTTAAACAAGGTACGCCCTATTTAGTGCTACAAATAAAAAATCTTCCACAATGGGAAGATTTTTTGAGGATGCGCGCGATTATTTTTTTAATAAATCACGAATCTCAGTTAATAACACTTCTTCATTTGAAGGTTTCGCAGGTTCAGCTGGTACATCTTCTGCTGGGGCTTCACGTTTTAATTTATTTAACGCTTTAATCATTAAGAAAATCGCAAAAGCAATGATTGTGAAATCAAATACTGTTTGAATAAACGCACCGTAATTTAATGTGACAGCAGGCACATCGCCTACGGCTTCTTTTAAGACAATACTTAAATCTTTAAAATCCACGCCACCAGTGAGAATACCTAATACTGGCATAACAACATCACCCACTAACGAACTCACAATCTTACCGAATGCACCACCGATAATCACACCGACAGCCATATCTACAACATTGCCGCGCATTGCAAATTCACGAAATTCTTTAATAAAACTCATAAATGCTCCTAAGATAAAATTTAATCTAAATCGGTAGGCATTATAGAAGCTTTTACCTTCTTGTACAGCGTATTTACGCTACTTTAAATAAAGAATACACTTGGCTGAAATAGTTTTTCGATATCCGACACAACCTTCTTATCGCTTAAATACACAATCACATGATCTTCATCTTCAATCACTAAATTTTTCTTAGCCATAATCACTTCTTCACCACGTAAGATTGCTCCCACAATCGCACCTTGCGGTAATTTTAATTCTGAAATTTTACGACCAATCACTAGAGAGGAGCTTTCTTCACCATGAACAATAATCTCAAGCGCCTCTGCCACTCCGTGCCGCAATGACGCAACATTGACAGTGTCTCCTTTACGTACATGACTTAATAGTGCAGAAATTGTTGCTTGCTGTGGTGAAACCGCAATATCGATGGTACCACCTTGGATAAGATTGATATATGCCATACGCTGAATCAATACCATGGCTTTCTTCGCACCTAAACGCTTCGCCAGTAAAGCCGACATGATGTTCGCTTCATCATCACTCGTTAAAGATAAAAACACATCAATATTTTCAATCTGTTCTTCAAATAAAAAAGACTGATCCGATGCATCACCACAAAAAATCAGCGTATTTGAAAGTTTTTCTGCCAATGCAGTAGCACGCTCTGCATTACGTTCAATTAATTTGACCGAACATTTTCCTTCTAGCGATTTTGCTACACCAATCCCAATATTACCGCCGCCGGCAATCATAATACGCTTATAAGGTTTCTCTAAACGCTGCAACTCGCTCATAACAGCTTTAATATGAATCGTTTCACAAATAAATGTGACTTCATCACCTGCTTCAATAATCGTTGAGCCCTGTGGACGAATCACTTTATCTTGACGTAAGATCGAGACAATACGGCAATCAATATGTGGCATATGATCTTTCAATGCGGAAATTGCATAGCCAACTAATGGTCCACCGTAATAGGCTTTTACTACCACAAGACTAATACGCCCCTCAGCAAAATGAGCAACTTGCAAAGCTCCTGGATAATCAATTAAACGCGTAATTTCATCTGTAACGAGCTTTTCTGGTGAAATAATATGATCAATTGGCAACACACTCGGTTGAAATAATTTATCTTTTTCGCGTAAATATTCTGCATTGCGAATACGGGCAATTTTGGTTGGGGTATTGAATAGCGTATAACTAATTTGGCAAGCGACCATATTAATTTCGTCTGAACTGGTGACTGCGACCAATAAATCAGCATCTTGTGCTCCCGCTTCACGTAACACCTTCGGTGAAGATGCTGATCCATTTACAACACGTAAATCATGCTTACTTTGTAAATTTTCTAGCCGCAGTGACTGGTTATCGACTAACGTAATATCATTATCTTCACTGACTAAATTTTCTGCTAGGGTAGTCCCTACTTGCCCTGCCCCAAGAATGATAATTTTCATTATTCTGTTCTCTCAATCATTAACACCAACCGTTGTATACTCGATGTCACCTTCTCGTTGCGGTAATATCCCTACGGCACTCTGCCAAATAAAAATTCATCTCGTGATTTATCGGTCTAACTTGGTATTTTCCTTAACTTCGCATAATAGAAACCGTCACCACCATTTTCAGTGGGAATAAATTGAAAACCAAGGTTCTGTTCTGCAGCAGAAAAAGGCAAGTCTTCTAGCTTAGCATCGCTATGCTTGCTTAGAAATCGCTCAATTTGAAATTTATTTTCTTCTGGTAAGATAGAACACGTTGCATATAATAGAACGCCATTAGGTTTCAATATTGCCCAAAGTGCCTGCAAAATTTGTGCTTGTAACTGAACAAGTTGTTCAATATCTGTTTCCTGGCGCAGCCATTTAATATCTGGATGACGGCGAATCACGCCTGTTGCAGAACAAGGCGCATCTAGTAAAATTCGGTCAAATTGAACCGCACTTTCACACACTTGATCAAGCCACTGTGATGGTTGACTCGCATCTCCACAAATCACTATTGCTGTTTGTTGCATACGCGCTAAATTCTCATGAACACGCTTTAAACGGCTAGCCTCAATATCTAAAGCCACAACACGTGCATGAGGCGCTTGTTCTAAAATATGTGTTGTTTTTCCGCCAGGTGCAGCACAGGCATCTAAAATCAATTCATTATTTTGCGGAGCTAATAACAAGGCTGACCATTGTGCATGTAAATCTTGCACAGTTACTGCACCCTGCTCAAAATGAGGGAGATGAGAAACGGCGGTTGGTTGTGCTAAGCGTAAAGCAAATGGATTATCAGCAGTAAAACATGTCATCCCCTGCTTAACGAGTAATGTTGCATAACTTTCCACATCCGTTTGTTGCTGGTTCACACGAATCCACATCGGTGGCTTTTGATTATTCGCCTCAATAATATCACGCCAATTCGGATATACTTTTTTTAAGCGGTTGACTAACCATTCTGGATGTAACGTTTGCCAGTTTTTATCAACTTTCGCTAAGATCGGCGCTTGCTCACGTAAGAAACGACGTAATACCGCATTGACTAAACCACGCAAACTTTCAACATTAAGTGCACGCGTCGCATTGACCACTTCATCAACTGCAGCATGAGCAGGAATACGTGTATATAATAATTGATACAAACCAACTAACAATAAGCAATGCACAATGCGTGTTTTTCCTTTTAACTGTTTATCCACAAGCAACGTAATAATCTGCTCTAAACGAGGGAGTACACGACAAACACCAAAACATATTTCTTGTAACAATGGCAAATCTTGCGGCTTCACTTGATTCTGCACTTCTGGAATAAGCACAGATAATGACTTCCCTTGATCTAAAACCTGTAAAATCACCTGTGCAGCAATCGCTCTTGTTGAAAGAGCGGTATGTTTTTTAAAAATTTTTTCACGCTTCTGCATTAGAGTACCTTACCGACAGTAAACCAATCCGCCCTTCCATTTAATAACTCTTGCGCAGACATTGGTTTCTTACCCGCGGGTTGTAACTGTAATAAATTTAATACACCTTCCGCTGTTGCAATTTGAATCCCTTGTTTATCCGCAGTTAGAATTGTACCAATAGGCTTATCGACATGTGGTAATACCGTTGCCTGATAAACTTTCAAAATGTGTTCATTACCTTGTAGATCCGTCGTTGAAAAATAACTAATCGGCCAAGGGTTGAATGCACGAATACAACGTTCTAACTGTGCTGCTGACAAGCTCCAATCTAATTTAGCCTCTTCTTTAGATAATTTTTCAGCATAACTAGACTGAGAATGATCCTGCTTCACTGCCATAAATTTACCCGACTCTAAATGATCTAAAACATCAAGTAATGCTTCAGGCGCAATGTCAGCCAATTTCTGATATAAGCTTGCTGAGGTTTCTTCTGGTGTAATATCACAATAGACTTTATGTAACATATCGCCTGTATCCAATCCCTCATCCATCTGCATAATGGTTACACCTGTTTTCATATCACCCGCCCAAATTGCACGTTGAATAGGGGCTGCTCCACGCCAATGAGGTAATAACGAACCATGTACATTGAGACAACCCAAACGTGGCATATTCAATACGGTTTTAGGCAAAATCAAACCATAAGCAACCACAACCATCACATCTGCATTTAATGCAGCTAACTCAGCTTGAGCCTCAGGCGTACGTAATGATTTAGGTTGATAAATCGGTAACTGGTATTGTTGTGCCAATTGTTTTACTGCACTCGCTTGTAGTTTTTTACCACGCCCTGCAGGTTTATCAGGCTGAGTGTAAACAGCAATAACATGATGAGAAGAATGAAGAAGGGCTTCTAAATGTTTAGCGGCAAAATCAGGCGTACCCGCAAAAATAATATTTAATGGTTTCATAATAAAATTAGATAATGTTCTACGTTATGAATCAAAACACCCACGCAAACGCGTGGGTACTCAATGAATTACTGCTGTTTAGCTAACTGTTTTTGCCATTTAATCAGCTTTTCTTTCATACGCTGGCGTTTCAAAGGTGATAAATAATCAGCAAATACAATACCATTTAAATGATCGATCTCATGCTGAATACAAATAGCTAATAAACCATCTGCTTCTAAAATATATTCTTCACCATGTCGATTCAATGCTTTCACTTTCACTTTTTCTTTACGAGGTACAAAGCCTCTCATACCAGGTAAAGACAAACACCCCTCTTCAATCCCCGCTTCACCACAACTTTCAATAATCTCAGGATTAATCAATACATATTGATGTTCTTTTGTCCCTTCTACATCAATAGTGATAATACGTTGATGAATATCTACTTGTGTTGCAGCTAAGCCGATTCCTTCTTCGTGGTACATTGTTTCAAACATATTATCAACAATCTCACGAATTTGATCATCCACAACGTCAACAGGTTTTGCTACTGTTTTTAAACGCTCATCTGGATAAACAAGTACATTTAATAAAGCCATAAGTTCTCTTTTCTAATTTATTTAACAAGTCATTCTTTTATTCTAACGTTTTTTCATTTTTTTACCAAATTCTTAGGAACATTAAGACAAGAATACTACATACTTATAAAATAAATGAAGCGGTAATAATACCTGACATTCCTTGTTTTCACGAATAGAAAACCTGTTATTTCAATTCACGTAATGCACTTTTATCGTGTTCACTACACAATTCAGCATAAATAATCTGATTAATCTTTTATCTCCTGTAACTTACAACGCTACTCTCAAAATGCAATATAGAGAACATAAAACTCCCATACCTTTTCTCATAAAACATAGAGCAGATGTGAAAAGTGATACCGAGGTCTATCTGAGCCAGATTGGAGATAAGACAAGATAAGATACATGAAGTTCAACACGAAGGAACTCAAATAAAATGATGTTAACCAGAGATAGAGAGTAGAGAAAGAGAGAGAAAGAGAAAGAGAAAGAGAAAGAGAGAGAAAATACCTTATGTTAGATTGGATTACTTAAGATAAAACTAATTAAGATACATGAGGGGACACGCTAACATACATCCAGCACCTACAAGTAAAAAAGAGAATAAAGTAAAGTAAAATAAAACAGAATTGAACTGAATAAAAGATAAAAGATAAAAGATAAAAAATAAAAAATAAAAAATAAAAAATAAAAAATAAAAAATAAAAAAACCTCGACTTCATCCAGTCGAGGTCCTTAAATTTAAAACCTGGCGGTGCCCTACTCTCACATGGGGAAACCCCACACTACCATCGGCGTAAACAGCGTTTCACTTCTAAGTTCGGCATGGATTTAGGTGGGTCCACTGCACTCTCGCCGCCAAGATATTCCGTTGATGTCCTGTCCTATTTTTCGTTCTTTAATTCGAAACAAGCTGCCTGATTATACCTTCGTTTTCTTCGTCTTCGTATCGCTTCGTTTATCTATAACACCCAAAAATACTTGAGCGTTGTATAGTTAAGCCTCTCGGGCAATTAGTACTGGTTAGCTCAATGTATCACTACACTTACACATCCAGCCTATCTACGTCGTAGTCTACAACAACCCTTACTGACTCTAAGTCAGGGATGACTCATCTTGAGGCAAGTTTCGTGCTTAGATGCTTTCAGCACTTATCTCTTCCGCATTTAGCTACCCAGCAATGCCTCTGGCGAGACAACTGGAACACCAGTGATGCGTCCACTCCGGTCCTCTCGTACTAGGAGCAGCCCCTCTCAATCATCCAACGCCCACGGCAGATAGGGACCGAACTGTCTCACGACGTTCTAAACCCAGCTCGCGTACCACTTTAAATGGCGAACAGCCATACCCTTGGGACCTACTTCAGCCCCAGGATGTGATGAGCCGACATCGAGGTGCCAAACACCGCCGTCGATATGAACTCTTGGGCGGTATCAGCCTGTTATCCCCGGAGTACCTTTTATCCGTTGAGCGATGGCCCTTCCATTCAGAACCACCGGATCACTATGACCTGCTTTCGCACCTGCTCGACTTGTCTGTCTCGCAGTTAAGCTTGCTTATACCATTGCACTAACCTGACGATGTCCGACCGTCATTAGCAAACCTTCGTGCTCCTCCGTTACTCTTTGGGAGGAGACCGCCCCAGTCAAACTACCCACCAGACACTGTCCGAGAACGCGTTTCGCATCCTTCGTTAGAACATCAAACGTTAAA